>JBGSWB010000139.1:0-9536 GCA_041752675.1 Sideroxydans sp.
GTGATCTCAGCCTGTACGACAGGTACCCACAGCATCGGTGAAGCAATGCGTATGATCCAGTACGGTGATGCGGATGTGATGGTCGCGGGCGGCGCAGAATCTTCCGTTTGTCCTCTGGCTATCGGCGGTTTTGCGGCATCGCGTGCGCTTTCCACTCGTAACGATGACCCAACTACGGCTAGCCGTCCTTGGGACAAAGACCGTGATGGTTTCGTGCTGGGTGAGGGTGCTGGCGTATTGGTGCTCGAAGAGTACGAACACGCCAAGGCGCGCGGCGCCAAGATCTACGCTGAAGTGGCCGGCTATGGCGCAAGCGCTGATGCCTACCACATCACTTCGCCAACCATGGATGGCCCGAAGCGCAGCATGTTGAACGCATTGAAAGATGCGGGTCTCACCCGAGAACAAGTGCAATACGTCAATGCGCACGGCACATCTACCCCGATGGGTGACAAGAACGAGAGTGATGCCATAAAGGCTGCATTCGGTGAACACGCCAAGAAGATCGTGGTCAACTCCACTAAATCGATGACGGGTCATTTGTTGGGCGGCGCAGGCGGTATCGAATCCCTGTTCTGTGTGCTAGCCATCCACAATCAGATTTCTCCACCCACGATCAACATCTTCGAGCAGGATCCAGAGTGTGACTTGGATTACTGTGCCAACACGGCGCGTAACATGAAGATCGATGTAGCCATGAACAACAACTTTGGCTTTGGTGGCACCAACGGAACGCTGGTATTCAGAAAAGTCTGACCCTAGGCCACGATGCTGGTCAACGGCCTACCTAGCGTTTCAATCTCCCCCCAAGATCGTGGATTCAACTACGGTGACGGTGTGTTCCGCACCTTGCTCGTTCGGCAGGGGCGGCCTCATTCTTGGAGCCGCCACTACCTGAAATTGCAACAAGACTGCGCAGCACTCCACCTCGATTGTCCGACTTCAGAGACACTTCTTAGCGATATCGCTACATTGAGCGCGACTGCGCCCAATGGCGTGGTCAAGATCGTTGTCACTCGTGGTGATGGCCAGCGAGGCTACGCAATATCAGGTACGCAAACTCCAGTTCGCGTGGTCACCCTCAATCCTATCCCGGTCTTTGAGGATCATCATTACACCTCGGGTATCAAACTACATCGATGCCGATTGAAACTTGGACACCAAACAAGGTTAGCGGGTATAAAACACCTCAATCGCTTGGAGAACGTGCTTGCTGCGACCGAATGCGCAGAGGCAGGTTTGCCCGAGGGTTTGCTTGAGGATGAGGATGGCTATCTTGTGTCTGGCACCCGCTCCAACCTTTTTTTCATTCGAGGCCGAACGCTTTACACTCCAGACCTGAGTCGTTGTGGCGTCGCTGGGGTGCAGAGAGAGCGTGTGATGGACTGGGCTAAGGAAAGTGGGGTCGAATGCAAAGTCGCGCAGATGCATTTCGAAGAGATGTTGCGCGCCGATGAGATATTCATGGTCAACAGCGTGTTCGGTTTATGGCCAGTAGGTCAGGTTGCCAGCTATAAACGCAGCGAACATCCAACCTCATGGAAGATCCAGGAATGGCTGAACGATGAGAACAATTAAGAGACTATTTAATCTAACCCTATTGCTGTCCGTTATCCTTATAGGTGTATCGGCCTATTTTTCATTCAAACAGAACCCGCTTCCGCGAACCCCAATCGAATTTACGCTGAAGCCGGGTACCAGCCTAAAGGGTGCAGCCTACCAGATGAAACAAGCAGGCGTTCTTGAGAACGACTTCGCTTTTGTGCTCCTTGGGCGCGTCCTCAACAAAGCGACCCAGATCAAATACGGCAACTACCAACTCGAAAGATCCGTTTCAAACCTTGAACTATTAGACATCATCAGCTCAGGTCGGACAGAGCAAAGTCAGCTGACCATCGTTGAAGGACTGACCTTCAAAGAGCTACGAACCCTGTTGAATGCTCATGTAGGACTACGCCATGACAGCGCAGCGATGTCTGAGGCGGAGATTATGCAAAGTATCGGAGCCTCCGAAACATATGCTGAGGGCTTGTTCTTCCCGGACACCTACAATTTCTCAAGTGGGAGCAGCGACCTCTTGGTATTAAGGCGTGCCTACCAAACTATGCAGAAACATCTCCTGTCGAATTGGGAGAAACGAGATGCTGATCTTCCACTGGAAACTCCCTACCAAGCGTTGATATTGGCTTCCATCGTAGAAAAGGAGACAGGGCAGGCGATGGATCGCCCCATGATCGCCTCGGTATTCACCAATCGCTTGCGGATCAAGATGCGTTTGCAGACCGACCCGACGGTCATCTACGGAATGGGCGAAAGATTCGATGGCAACCTGCGTCGTCGCGATCTGACTACAGATACCCCTTACAATACCTATACAAGAAATGGCCTGACACCGACGCCGATCGCATTGCCCGGTCTTGCATCTATCCAAGCGGCGCTCCATCCAGCACAGAGCAATGCGCTGTACTTTGTAGCCAAGGGTAACGGTAGCTCCCACTTTTCAAGTAATTTGAGCGAACACAACAACGCGGTCAATCGCTATCAAAAATGAGTAAAGCAAAATTCATCACCTTCGAAGGCGTGGACGGGGCAGGGAAGAGCACTGGTCTTGAGTGGTTCGCCGATGTATTGCGTCAGCGTGGTATCGACCTCCTAGTGACCCGCGAACCAGGGGGGACCCCTTTGGGTGAGCAGCTGCGCGAGATACTGCTCAACCAACCCATGCATATCGAGACCGAGGCGATGCTGATGTTCACCGCTCGGCGTGAGCATGTGGAAAAAGTCATTCGTCCCGCTTTGCAGCGCGGTACTTGGGTCATCTCTGACCGGTTCAGCGATGCCAGCTTTGCTTACCAAGGTGGAGGCAGGGGAGTCCCGTTGGCGAAATTGGAACAACTAGAACAATGGGTGCATGGAGATCTGCAACCTGACCTGACCTTGCTGTTCGATATCCCCATCGAGGTGGCTAGGCAGCGTTTGTCCAATAATGTGAGCTTGGATCGTTTCGAGCAGGAAAAGGGCGAATTCTTCGAGCGCGTGCGTCAAGCTTATCTCGCCAGAGTAGCTAAATCGCCGCAACGCATCACCGTGATACATGCTGAAAAGTCTCTGCAAGAAGTTCAGCAAGAACTTTCGAAAATAGTTGCATCCATTTGAAATGAAACAACTCTATCCTTGGCAATCTGAATCATGGCAATCATTGCAAGGATTGCGCTCAAGGCTTCCCCATGCCTTGTTGATCAAAGGTGCCCAAGGGATCGGCAAGCTCGATCTTGCGCTTAGTTATGCCCAATCCCTTCTATGTGCTTCTCCAAAAGAAGATGGGATGCCCTGCGAGGAATGTGATTCCTGCCATTGGTTCGAGCAGGATAGCCACCCAGACTTTCGCCTCATACAACCTGATGCGATGAGCGCTGCCGAAGATGGCGAGGAAAGGTCTGGCGGCAAAAAACCATCTCGCGAGATATCGGTAGATCAGATCCGCGACCTTTCTAGCTTCGCCAACCTGTCTGCGCATTGTGGTGGGTATCGTGTGGTGGTGGTCTATCCCGCCGAGACGATGAACAACAATGCGGCCAATTCCTTGCTAAAAACGCTCGAAGAACCAACGGATAAGTTGTTGTTCTTATTGATAACGCATAAGCCACAACAACTGCTTCCGACCATCCTCAGTCGTTGTTTAGGATTCACCGTCAACACACCGACGCGCGAAGTCGGAGCCGCTTGGCTCGCCCAACAAGGCATCAAAGACGCAGACCAGGCATTGGCTCAAACTGGCTTCGCCCCCCTGCAAGCTTTGAATTGGGCGGAGGCGGGAGAAGGTGCCGAGGAGCGGAAGTTTCTGTTAGCCGCCATTCGTCAGCCATCCAAGATGGATGCGTTGTCCTTGGCTGAAAATCTACAAAAGGCCCAGCCGATTCAAGTCATCCACTGTCTGCAACAATGGTGTCATGACCTAGCCAGTGCGCAATTGGCAGGCTCAGTCAGATATTTCCCAGATCAGACCAGTGAGTTGGCCAAGCTAGCTGGTGGCGTATCGTCTATGGCCTTGATGCGATTCCAAAAGGAATTGTTGGAGGCACGCCGCGCCGCTTTCCATCCTCTCAACCCAAAATTGTCTTTGGAGTCATTGCTCCTGTCCTACCGCCAGCTATTCGCTTCCTAACATCCACATGTTCATCGACTCACATTGCCACCTCAATTTCCCGGGATTGTCTGAAAATCTAGATAGCCTGCTAACCAACATGAGCGCCAATCAGGTGACCCATGCTTTATGTGTCTCGGTCGATCTGGCAAGCTTTCCCGAGGTGCTCGCATTAGCGGTTCAGCACGACAACCTTTATGCCTCGGTGGGCGTCCATCCCGATTACGAGCTGGAATCAGAGCCAACCCAAGCTGAGTTACTCCGCTTGGCACAACATCCCAAGGTCATCGCCATCGGTGAGACTGGATTGGACTACTACCGACTGACTGGCGACTTGGAATGGCAGCGGGAACGTTTTCGCACCCATATCCGCGCAGCCAAGGAATGTGACAAGCCCCTCATCATCCATACCCGATCTGCTGCGGCAGATACCCTAAGTATCATGTCCGAGGAAAACGCGGGCAAAGCTGGAGGGGTGATGCATTGTTTCACCGAGAATCTGGAAGTAGCCAACGCAGCCATCGAGCTAGGGTTCTATATCTCGTTTTCCGGCATCCTGACATTCAAGAACGCGACTCAGATCAAAGAGGTCGCCCAGAACATCCCACTTGAAAAGATACTGATCGAGACTGATTCGCCGTACCTGGCGCCGACACCATACCGAGGCAAAACGAATCAACCAGCCTATGTGAAGCATGTGGCTGAAGAGATCGCCAAACTGAGAAACATATCAGTGGATGAGGTGGGCGAAAAGACCAGCCATAATTTCAACCAATTGTTTCAAGTCTGAGTAACTAATACTGCTGCAGTCTTCTTTTCAGCATGCCTAACATAATCATGTTGTTATCGATTCTTTCGACAATCAGACATACCTGATGTCGCACTATTAGTTCGCGCGCGAGGAACTAACTTTGCGACTCAGATGCTTGTTGGACGTAAGTTTGAGACAAGGCTGCGGGTGTTCTAGATACGCGTCACCATATAGCAGCAGAGTTAGTTCCACGGACTTTTCATTTGACGTAATCCGCTTTGCGCTCCGTTCCATCCTGATTTAATTGTCGCATAATGTATATTATGTCAAATTAAAGAAGCAAACGAAAAGGCTCGCAGGAATACTGCGGGCCTTTTGCTTTTTGGTGGGCGGTACTGGGTTCGAACCAGTGACCCCTGCCGTGTGAAGGCAGTGCTCTACCGCTGAGCTAACCGCCCGGTCGAGGCCGCGAATTTAATCATAAGCTTCTTCGGCGGGTCAATTTCTTTGAAGGCATAACCATCTGTCGTAGAATGCGCGCCTTCGATTCAAGCCCAACTTCAGGAAAGCAACATGACCGTCCGCACTCGTTTCGCTCCCAGCCCAACTGGATACCTTCACATCGGCGGCGCCCGTACCGCGCTCTTTTCTTGGGCCTATGCGCGCAAGCATGGCGGCACATTCATCCTGCGTATCGAAGACACCGACGTCGAACGTTCCACCCCCGAGGCGGTTCAAGCAATTTTGGACGGTATGAAATGGCTTGAGTTGAACTACGACGAAGGCCCGTTCTGCCAGATGCAGCGCATGGATCGCTATAAAGTAGTCATCCAACAAATGATCGACGCAGGTCAGGCTTATTATTGTTACACCAGCCCAGCCGAGCTGGATGCCATGCGCGAAGTCCAACGTGCCGCCGGTGAAAAACCGCGTTACGACGGCAAATGGCGTCCTGAGTCTGGCAAGACCTTGCCGCCCGTTCCGGCTGATATCAAGCCAGTGGTACGCTTCAAGAACCCAACCGACGGTGTCGTTTCTTGGAAAGACATGGTCAAGGGAGTCATCGAATTCAGCAATACCGAGCTGGATGACCTCATCATCGCCCGCTCCGATGGCACACCGACTTACAACTTCTGCGTCGTGGTGGACGACTGGGATATGGGCATCACCCAAGTCATCCGTGGCGACGACCATGTGAACAACACCCCGCGCCAGATCAATATCCTCAAAGCGCTCGGCGCGACCGTTCCCAGCTACGCTCACCTGTCCATGATCTTGGGCGACGACGGTACCAAGCTATCCAAACGCCACGGTGCGGTCAGCGTCATGCAATACGATGAAGATGGCTACCTGCAAGAAGCCGTCATCAACTACCTCGCCCGTTTGGGTTGGTCGCACGGTGATGACGAAGTGTTCTCCATCGCCCAATTCTGTGAATGGTTCGACCTAGATCACATCACGCCCTCCGCTGCCCAGTTCAATACTGAGAAACTGAATTGGCTGAACAACCATTACATCAAGCAGACCGACAACGCCAAATTGGCCGAGATGGTTCGCCCTCGCTTGGAAGCGCGCGGCATCAAAGTCAGCGACAGCCCTGCTTTGGCAGCCATCATTGGCTTATATAAAGAGCGTATCTCCACCTTGAACGAACTAGCCGATGCGGCAGAAGTGTTCTACATCGACCTGCATCCAGATGCAGCCTTGCTCGATGTGCAACTTTCCGCCGAAGCTGTTCCTGCGCTGCGCGATTTCGCCGAATCGTTGAAGAACATCGCATGGGAGATACCTGCCATCAGCGCTGCTATCAAAGAAGTCATCGCCAAGCACGGATTGAAGATGCCCAAGCTTGCGATGCCTTTGCGTGTGATGCTCACAGGTCAAACACAGACACCATCCGTCGATGCATTGGTCGTGTTGTTCCCACGTGAGATAGCCTTGGCGCGCATCGAAAACGGACTCAACAAAAAAACCGCGTGAGTCGCTTTACAAGGTAGGGTCGCATCACTATAATGCGCGCTCTTTTCGGGGGCACCCTGGGGGGTATAGCTCAGCTGGGAGAGCGCTTGCATGGCATGCAAGAGGTCAGCGGTTCGATCCCGCTTATCTCCACCAAAAAGAAAAAGTAGTACACGAAGTCCCCATCGTCTAGAGGCCTAGGACACCGCCCTTTCACGGCGATAACACGAGTTCGAATCTCGTTGGGGACGCCAAATTCAAAAAGGCTCACAGAAATGTGAGCCTTTTTCTATTCAACTGATCGAAATGGATTTCTCGGTGGTTGACGAAGGTCATGCATCGTTATAATGTCCTCCATACGTGAACCACTTCATACCTCAAACATGAACGTAACGTCTTCCACCGCTCTCACTGGTATGTCTGCCGCACAGTCCAAACTGAATGCGTCGGCGCACAACATCGCCAATCTCAGCACTCAAGGTTTCACCCGCCAAGAAGTATTACAAAGCACAGCTTCAGGAAATGGGACGCAGACTTCGCTCCGCAGTAGTCCTGCTGGCGTTGGAAACGATTTGGAAGCGGACTTGATCCAGCAACTTCAGTCTGCCCTTACGTATCAAGCCAACGTGTCAGTCCTGAAAACGAATAACCAAATGATGGGTACGCTCATCAACATCAAGGCTTAATCAGCAATCACTTTCTGAGTGGATCCAGCAGCGAAGAAAGTCCGTTGTGATCCAACTCCTGCATCAACGCTAGCAACTGCCCCAACTCCCCTTTTGGAAAACCGGTTCGAGCGAACCAGTTCAGATAATTCCCAGGTAAGTCGGCGATGAGTCGCCCTTGGTATTTGCCGTAGGGCATGGTGCGGGTGACCAAGAGCTCCAAGTGTTCGTGGTTCATTATGTTCAATCCAGAAAACCTTAGTCCGTCATTCCCGCGCAGGCGGGAATCCAGTTAATTAAAAATCCTTGCGCAGCAAGAACAAAGCCCAACAGCCTTTTTGATATATGCGCTGGATTCCCGCTTTCGCGGGAATGACAAGCTTAAGCCTTCAGCTTGGCGAACGCCGCTGCCATCGCTCCACCCACAGGTGCTGGGGCTGGCGCACGGTTAGCAGATTTGCCGCTGGCGGGTCTTGCTTGTGGGCGGTTATCGCGTTGCTCACGCGGGGCGGCATCTGACCTGCTGTTCACCTTCCCTGCCGAATCCGTCAGACGCATGGTCAGCGCGATGCGTTTGCGTTTCTCGTCCACCTCCAACACTTTCACCTTCACCACCTGCCCTGCTTTCACCACGGTGTGCGGGTCTTTCACGAACTTATCGGCAAGGGCGGAGATGTGTACCAATCCATCCTGATGCACGCCGATGTCCACGAACGCGCCGAACGCCGCCACGTTGGTCACCACGCCTTCAAGAATCATGTCCGGCTTCAAGTCGGACAATGCTTCCACGCCTTCTTTGAACGTCGCGGTGGTGAACTCGGGGCGCGGATCGCGGCCGGGTTTCTCCAGTTCTTTCAGAATGTCGCTGATGGTCGGGATGCCGAACTTCTCATCCATGTATTTCGCTGGGCTGAGTGACTTCAACAGATTGCTGTTGCCGATGATGCCTTTGATGTCTTGTTTGATGTCGGCCAAGATGCGCTGCACCTGCGGATACGATTCGGGGTGGACTGCCGAAGCATCGAGCGGATCGTTGCCGCCCATGATGCGCAAGAAGCCCGCTGCCTGTTCGAATGTCTTATCGCCCAAACGTGGCACGTCGCGTAGCTCGGCACGGCTGGCGAAGCGGCCTTTCAAGTCGCGCTGGTTCACGATGGCCTGCGCCACGCTGCTACTCAATCCAGAGACGCGCGCAAGCAAAGGCACCGACGCCGTGTTCACATCCACGCCTACCGCGTTCACGCAATCTTCCACCACCGCATCTAGCGAACGCGCTAACTGGAACTGGCTCACGTCGTGCTGGTATTGCCCCACGCCGATGGACTTGGGATCGATCTTCACCAGTTCGGCCAGCGGATCTTGCAGGCGGCGTGCGATGGACACTGCACCGCGCAACGACACATCCAACTCCGGCAATTCTTTGGAAGCGAACTCCGATGCGGAATACACCGACGCGCCCGCTTCCGATACCACGATGCTCGTCATATTCAACTCTGGGCGCAGCTTGATGAGGTCGCGCGCCAGCTTGTCTGTCTCGCGTGAGGCTGTGCCGTTGCCGATGGAGATGACCGCCACTTTGTGTTTCTCGGCCAACTTGCTCAGCGTGTGCAACGAGCCATCCCAATCGTTGCGCGGCTGGTGCGGATAGATGGTGGCGGTATCCACCACCTTGCCGGTCTCGTCCACTACTGCCACTTTCACACCCGTGCGGATGCCGGGGTCTAGCCCCATCGTCACACGCGGGCCAGCGGGTGCGGCCAGCAACAAGGCTTTCAAGTTGAGAGCGAATACGTTGATGGCCTCGGTCTCGGCCTTGGCGCGCAAGGCGCTCATCAGCTCCGATTCCAGATGCATGAAACTCTTCACGCGCCATGTCCAGCGCACCGTGTCCAGCAACCAGCGATCAGCGGCACGGTTCATATCTTTGATGTTGAAGCGTGCGGCGATGCGTGCCTCGCACGGGTTGTGCGGCGCACCCCACGTCGGCTTCTCTTCTTCACTATCCAAACGCAGTTGC
>JBGSWB010000140.1:0-3975 GCA_041752675.1 Sideroxydans sp.
CAAACCAAACCCTACCAACACACCTGTCGTATTCGCCAGCATGTCGGCATATTCAAAATATCGGTAACCACTTAAACCTTGCAGTATCTCGATACACACCCCCATGACCACAAGGGCAAGCATCAAATACACCCGTGAGAATTTCTGCACGATCACCTGACAGAACCACAGCATGAGCATGGTGTAGGTAAGCGCATGTTCCAGCTTGTCTACGCCATCGAAATGGATCGGCTCAGGAGGATACGGCATCAACGAGACATAAAAAACGACAGCGACCCACAACCACCCCAGGACCAACCATGTGTTGCGCAACATCTAAAGGCGGCCTCTAAAAATCCAAACTTCGTCGCAATACTGCGTTGCTCCCAAAAAATCACTCCTTACATATTCCATATATGCCACGTCGCGATTTTTTGCTCGCGCCTTGTCTTGCTTAGAATTTTGAATTTTTAGAAGCCGCCTAAGCTTTGTTCCAAGCCGCCAAGTATTCCGCCCAATGTGCTTCGGTGGATTTCCCTAATGTGCTGCGCACCAATTCGACCTCTTGTTCGTAGCGTGCCTTGGTGAACTGTCCGCGCATCAATTGGAAGCGTGCGAACACCAACCACGTGTTCACCACATCGGTCTCACAATAGTTGCGGATCTCAGCCAGCTTGCCTTGCTGATACGCATCCCATACTTTGCTGCCATCCATCCCCAGTTTGCCGGGGAAGCCGATGAGTTTCGCCAGTTCGTCTAACGGCGCGTTAGCGCGCCCTGTGTACATCGCCAGTAAGTCCATCAAGTCAAGATGGCGCGAGTGGTAACGACTGATGTAGTTGTTCCACTTGAATTCCTTGTCATCCTCGCCCTGGTCCCAATAACGCGGCGATTGGATGCCATGGATCAACCCGCGATAGTGCAATACGGGCAGGTCGAATCCGCTTCCATTCCAACTCACGATCTGCGGCGTATATTTTTCGATTCCGTCGAAGAAGCGCTGGATGATGCTGCCCTCATCCTCACCCATCTCGCCCAACGACCACACCTTGAAGTTGTCACCTTCACGCAAGACACACGAGATAGCTGCGACACGTTGTAGATGGTGCGGTAGAAAGTCGCTACCCGTCTTCTGGCGGCGCATCTGGAATGCCAGTTCGGCGACCTCTACATCGCTCACTGCGCTGTCGAGTTCGTATAACGCACGTAAACCCGTGATGTCAGGGATGGTTTCGATGTCGAAGACAAGGGTCGGATTCATGGCGAAAAGGGTCTGGCTTTCAATGGGATGCGCATGATACCCGAGCCCCCCGCAAGTTCCTACATTCAGCGCTTGACGGACTGGCGAGGAAGGCAAAGAATCATCCCCGTTGCAGCGTCCTATCTAACCCATCTACCTACGGGAGAGACCATGAACAAGATCCTCAGCGCAATCCTACCCATCCTCGCCATCGTATTCAGCGCATCTGCAGTATCAGCTCCAGGTGAGTATTGGGAAGTGACCAACAAGATGGAAATGGAAGGTATGCCTTTCGCCATGCCCGGAATGACCCAAAAGGTCTGCGTACCCAAAGGTGGCGAGAACGATCCCAGCAAGACCACGGGTGATAAAGACTGCAAGATGACCGACATCAAGTCCTCGGGCAACAAAACGACTTGGAAGGCTCGTTGTGTGCGCGACGGAGAGGTGATGACGGGCGTCGGTGAACAGACCACAAGCGCAAAAGGCTACGAAGGCAAGATGCAGTTCTCCGGCAAGTCGCAAGGTGAGAACGTGAACATGAAAATGTCCTACAGCGGCAAACGAATCGGCGGAAGTTGTGACTCCGAAGAGATGATGAACAAGGTCAAATCACAAGCGTGCGACAAATCTCAATACGACACCACGGCTGCATGGATCAGTGGCGCTGATAACATCGTAGGCAAGAATGCGATGTGCGCAGATCAGCGCGCCCAACTTTGCGACAGGGTGCGTAAAGACACACCCAAGGATGCAGATGCCTACAACGCATTACTTTTGCACGACCAACAGCTCTCGACTGGTGTATCTGTCGCAAAGGAATGCAAACTAGACATGGCAGCCACGACCAAGTCGATCTGCAAGAAGCTGAACGGAAAGAACTACAGTCAGCTTGCGAAACACTGCCCATCTGAGGCCAAGACCTATCGGGAAGTGCAACGCCGCAAAGATTGTGAAGGCCGCAGCTATACCGCAGAGACTCGCGCAGCAGATATCAAGAAATGTATGAGTGGTCAAAGCGACTCCTCTTATGAAGAAGATGAGGAACCCGCACCAAGCAAGGCCAGCAAATCGAGCAAACCTGCGACTGACAACTCCGCTCAAGAGATGTTGGAAAGTGCGAAGAAGCTCAAGGGCATGTTTAGTTTCTAAGTGCGCGCACTATTCTTGATCGGGCTGTGTTGCTGCTCCCTCATGGCGGGGGCGGCAACTCAGCCCGACCCGTTTCCGCAAGTCGCCCACGCCTATCTTGTCGAAGTAGATGGCACTATGTTGTGGGAGAAACAAACAGCCCAGAGACTTCCCCCCGCCAGCCTGACCAAACTGATGACCGCACTGCTAGTGCTGGAGCAGAACCAACTGCAAGCCACGGTCAACATCAGCGCAGCCGCCACGCGTGAGACAGGCTCTCGCCTTCACCTCAAATCGAATGAACGCTTTCTGGTGCAAGACCTGCTTGCCGCGACGCTGATGCAATCTGCTAACGATGCATGTCATGCCTTAGCCGACCACCTTTCGGGGAGTGAAACTGCCTTTGTGAAACTGATGAATCGTCGTGCACAAGAACTCGGCTTGAATGACACACACTTTCAGAACGCCTGTGGACACGATGCACCAAAACACCTTTCTACCGCAACGGATCTCACCCGCCTTGCACATGAGTTACTCAAACATCCCGAGGTCATCGCCATCACCTCACAAGCTACGACCCGCATCACCTCATTAGAAGGAAAGTCGTACAAGGTATCCAACAAGAATGCCTTGATCGGCCGTTATCCAGGCGCGCTTGGCTTGAAGACGGGATACACACCAAATGCGGGTAAATGTCTGATCGCTTACGCCAAACGCAAAGACAAAGAAGTGTTGTTGGTGATTTTGCACGGGCAAGACCGCTGGTGGGACGCGGTGGACATACTCGACCTTGCTTTTGAACATGCCACACACACGCCCTGACTCAACGCTGTACACCCTGATGTGGCTGGCGCTCGCCGTCGCTATCAGCTATGCCAACGTGCTCACTGGCAGTTTTCAATTCGATGACTACAACGTTATCGTCAACGAGGCGCAGGTCCATAGTTGGGCGAGCTGGTATGCAGCTTTAGGCAACGGCATCCGCCCCTTGCTCAAACTCAGTTACACCGCGAACTGGACGATGGGCTGGGGCGTGCTTGGTTTCCATCTCACCAACCTGCTCATCCATCTGGTGAATGCGTATCTGATTTATCGCCTGTCTCAACTATTCGTACAACAGCAGTCCCGTTCTGCCGCATTGCACCATGCTCCGCTGCTGGCCGCCCTGCTGTTCGCCGTGCATCCTATCCACACCGAAGCGGTGAGCTACATCAGCGGACGCTCTGCCTCGTTGATGACACTGTTCTATCTCGCCGCAATACTGAGCTATGTAGTCGGTCGCACACGACACAAACCGCTCTACACACATGTCGTCACACCGCTCTTTTTTGCACTTGCCCTTGCAGTGAAAGAGACGGCCGTGACGTTGCCATTGGCATTACTGCTATGGGAAGTGAGTTGTGGCGGCAGATGGCGCTTTGAATTCAAACCCCAGTGGACGAGTTGGTTGCTACTTTTCATCGCAACCGTATTCTTCCTATTCAGCGACCACTATCTCTCACAGATGGAGCGCAGCGCACAACTCAACGGATTACAAGGCAACCTCGCGACACAACTGACTGGCTTCATATATCTGTTGCAACAGTTCGTCTTGCCGCTATGGCAGAACATAGATCCAGACCTCC
>JBGSWB010000141.1:0-9233 GCA_041752675.1 Sideroxydans sp.
AACCTGAATGGTGGGCATCCGGCTTTGGCGGACTGTCTGCGCGTCACGGTGGGAACGCCAGAAGAGGGCGCAAAGTTCATCACAGCACTACAAGATTCGATCAACCAACTCGCATAGGAAAAAAGATGCGTAGCGCAAAAGTCACACGCAACACACTGGAAACCAAGATCGCCGTTGAGCTGAATCTTGACGGCACAGGCAAGGTAAAACTGGATACCGGTTTGCATTTCCTTGAGCACATGCTGCATCAAGTGGCTAGGCACGGCTTGGTCGATCTGGAGATCTTGGCCAAGGGTGATCTGCACATCGATGCGCACCACACAGTGGAAGACATCGGTATCACGTTGGGGCAAGCGTTCAATCAAGCCATTGGCGACAAGAAAGGTCTGCGTCGTTACGGCCATGCCTACGTACCGTTGGACGAGGCGTTGTCGCGTGTCGTGTTGGACATCTCGGGTCGTCCGGGTTTGGTGTTCAACTGCGAATTCACCCGTTCCACCATCGGTGAGTTCGACGTGGACCTTATTCGCGAGTTCTTCCAAGGCTTCGTCAACCACGCTTTGGTGACCTTGCACATCGATAATCTGGCGGGTGACAACGCCCACCACCAAGCCGAGACCATCTTCAAGGCCTTCGGTCGTGCATTGCGGGTCGCGCTGGAGCAAGACCCACGCATGTCTGGCGTGATGCCATCCACCAAGGGAACGCTGTAAACAAAATGGTTGATGTGGCGATCGTCGATTACGGCATGGGTAACTTGCGCTCGGTGCATCAAGCCGTGCGCAAGGTCGCACCTGATGCAACAGTATGTGTGACAGATGACGCCAAGATCATCGCTGATGCCAATCGTGTCGTATTCCCGGGGCAAGGCGCGATGCGCGACTGTATGCGTGAGATGGATGCGCGCGGTCTGCGTCAGGCGGTCATCGATGCTGCACACAACAAACCATTCCTTGGTATTTGCATAGGCTTGCAGATGCTGTTCGAGCATAGCTCGGAAGGTGATATCCCCGGTTTAGGCGTGTTGCCGGGCGAGGTGGTTCGCTTCGCATCTGGATTGAAAGACGAACAGGGGGGCAAGCTGAAAGTGCCTCATATGGGATGGAATCGCGTACACCATGCACGGCACGCGCTGTGGAACGGCATCGAACAAGATGCCCGTTTCTATTTCGTGCACAGCTATTATGTGCAGCCAAGCGATGCTGCTTTGGTGCAAGCGACCAGCGATTACCCTAGTCCTTTTGTGTGCGCGGTGGCAAAAGATAATTTGTTCGCTGTTCAGTTTCACCCTGAGAAGAGTGCGTCGGCTGGTTTGCAGCTGCTGCGAAATTTTGTTAACTGGAATCCTGTTTAAACATTCGCCATCATGGATACTAAAACACTGATCATTCCCGCAATCGATTTGAAAGACGGCCAATGTGTACGTCTGCGCCAAGGTGAGATGGAGGGCGCGACCGTGTTCTCTGACGATCCTGCCGCGATGGCAAAACACTGGCTAGCGCAAGGTGCGCGCCGCCTGCATTTGGTCGATTTGAACGGCGCTTTCGCCGGCAAACCTAAGAACGAAGCTGCAGTGCGTAGCATCATCGAAGCGGTGGGGACTGACATACCGGTTCAACTGGGTGGCGGCATCCGTGATCTAGATACCATCGAGCGTTATCTTGATCTAGGTATCACCTACGTCATCATCGGTACGGCTGCAGTCAAAGTGCCTGGCTTCCTACATGAGGCATGTGATGCATTCCCGGGACATGTGATGGTTGGCTTGGATGCTAAGGGCGGCAAAGTGGCGGTGGATGGCTGGTCCAAACTCACTGGCCATGATGTCTCAGATTTGGCGAAACGCTTTGAAGGCTATGGCGTGGAAGCCATCATCTACACCGACATCGGCCGCGACGGCATGATGAGCGGTGTGAACATCGAGGCGACCGTCGAATTGGCGCGTCCATTGCATGTGCCGGTCATCGCCAGTGGTGGCATCACTAATCTGGATGATGTACGCAAACTGTGTGCGGTGCGTTCCGAAGGCATCACCGGAGCGATCACGGGCCGTGCTATCTATGAAGGCACACTGGATTTCCGCGCTGCGCAAGCCTTGGCGGACGAGTTGTCGCCCCAACTTTGATGCTGGCAAAACGAATCATCCCTTGCTTGGATGTGACTGCGGGACGCGTGGTCAAGGGCGTCAGTTTCGTCGAGTTGCGTGATGCGGGTGATCCAGTGGAGATCGCCAAACGCTATGACGATCAAGGTGCAGACGAACTCACATTCCTAGACATCACGGCCAGTTCTGATGATCGCGGCATCATCTTTCGTATCATCGAGCAAGTGGCCGAGCAGGTGTTCATTCCTTTGACTGTTGGCGGCGGCGTGCGTGAAGTGCAAGACGTACGCAATCTACTCAATGCAGGTGCTGACAAGGTCAGCATCAACACTTCAGCGGTGGTGAATCCTCAACTGGTGGCCGATGCGGCATCGCGTTACGGCTCACAGTGCATCGTGGTCGCCATCGATGCCAAGCAGACTGCGCCCGGTAAGTGGGAAGTTTTCACTCATGGTGGTCGCAAAGCCACTGGTCTTGATGTCATCGAATGGGCAAAGAAGATGCAGACATTAGGCGCTGGCGAGATATTGCTCACCAGCATGGATCAGGATGGGCAAAAGCGCGGCTTCGACCTCGCACTCACTCGTTCAGTGACTGATGCCTTGGAGATACCTGTCATCGCCAGCGGTGGTGTAGGGAACCTACAACACTTGGCGGATGGGGTGAAGCAAGGTGGTGCGGACGCTGTGCTGGCTGCCAGCATCTTCCACTTCGGCGAATACACCGTGCAACAAGCTAAGCAACATATGGCTGCGCAAGGTATAGAAGTGAGACTTTGAAATGAGCGAAATTTGGTTGAACAAGATCAACTGGTCGGATGACGGCTTAGTTCCTGCTATCGCACAAGACGCAGCCACAGGACGTGTGCTGATGGTAGCTTGGATGAATCGCGATGCCCTGCTACTGACTTGGCAAAAGAGCGAGGCGATATATTGGTCGCGTTCGCGCAAGAAGTTGTGGCACAAAGGTGAAGAATCCGGACATATCCAGAAGGTGAAAGAGATCCGACTGGATTGCGATGGCGATGTGGTGCTACTGCAAGTGGAGCAACAGGGTGGGATCGCTTGCCACACTGGACGCCAAAGCTGTTTCTTCAGTAAGCTGGAGAAAGGCGAGTGGGTCGAGGTTGACGCCGTGCTTAAATCACCCGATGAGATATATAAGAAATGAGCAACGACATCCTACAAAAACTGACTGAGACTATTGAGGCGCGCAAGCAAGCAGCGCCCGAGTCCTCTTATGTCGCCAAGCTGTTTAGTAAAGGCGATGACGCCATCCTCAAGAAAGTGATCGAAGAGGCGGGTGAGGTGTTGTTGGCGGCGAAGGATGGTGACAAGCAACATCTGACTTATGAAGTCGCCGACCTGTGGTTCCACACCATGGTATTGCTGGCGCACAAAGGATTGAGCGCAGACGATGTGTTGCAAGAATTGGCGCGCCGTGAGGGTGTCTCCGGCATCGTTGAGAAGGCGAGCCGAAAATGAGTGATAACTGCATCTTCTGCAAGATCGCTCGTGGCGAGATCCCCTCGCGCCGTGTGTATGAAGATGATGAGGTATTTGCTTTCCACGACATCAATCCGGTCGCTCCAGTGCATTTCATGATCGTTCCAAAACGCCATCTGGCCTCTTTGATGGAAGCGGACGACAGTCATGCGGCCTTATTGGGTAAGATGCTTGTTCTCGCGTCAAAGTTGGCGCGTGAACAAGGTTTGGAGAATGGATTCCGTACTGTCATCAATTCTGGCAAGGGCGGTGGCCAAGAAGTGTTTCATCTGCATATCCACGTCATCGGCGGTGGCAACATCCCGCCTATGGTCAAACGTAACTAATCTCACAGGAGTTCGTCATGGGTTCATTCAGCATCTTGCATTGGTTGATCGTGTTGTTGGTCGTAGTTCTGGTCTTCGGTACCAAGAAATTGCGTAACGTCGGTAGCGATCTGGGTGGGGCTGTCAAGGGATTCAAAGACGGGATGAAGGGTGAAGACGAGGCCAGCAAAAAGGCTGACCCCAAGACCATCGAAGGTGAAGTGAAGGACAAGTAAGTCGTGTTCGATGTCGCCTTCTCTGAACTGGTGGTGATCGCCCTAGTAGGGCTCATCGTCATAGGCCCAGAAAGGCTACCGCAAGTGGCCCGCACGGCTGGCCATATGTGGGGCCGGCTGCAACGCTATGTGACCACCGTCAAGAACGACATCTCCAACGAGATGGATATTGAAGCGGCAAGTAAGATGAAGCAGGACTTCTTGCAGCAAGTCGATGAAGTAGAGCAAGAAGTGAAGTACGCGCAACTGACACTCGAGCAGCAGATCCTTCAAGCGCAGTACCGTCAAACACCATCCGTAGCCCCACCTGAAGTTCCTCTGCCTAACGACACAAAAAATAATCCATCGTGATGGGGATCAGCGAAAGCCTAGTCGGCCACCTTATTGAGTTGCGTTCACGCTTGCTGAATTCAGCACTCGCTTTGCTTTTGATATTCATCTGCCTATTTCCTTGGGCTGCCGAACTCTACGCCCTGTTGGCGCAACCGATGCTGGCCAAGTTGCCGCAAGGTGGGCAGATGATCGCCACCGATGTCACCACGCCCTTTTTCGTTCCACTCAAAGTGGCGATGATGACTGCCTTCCTCATCGCATTGCCTTACATGCTTTACCAAGTGTGGCGCTTCGTTGCGCCCGGGTTGTACGCGCAGGAAAAGCGCTTGGTGCTACCTCTAGTGATCGCCAGCACCTTGTTGTTCTACAGTGGCATGGCCTTCGCTTATTTCGCCGTATTCCCCGTTGTGTTCGGATTCATCACAGCGGCTGCACCTCAAGGGGTGGCAGTGATGACGGACATCGATAAATATCTGAGTTTTGTCATTGGCATGTTCATGGCATTCGGCATCGCATTCCAAGTGCCGGTGGCGGTCGTGTTGCTGGTGCGCATAGGATTTGTGACAGTGCAGAAGCTGCGTGAGATACGCTCTTACGTCATCGTCGCGGCGTTCGTCATCGGTGCCATCTTCACGCCGCCCGATGTCGTCTCTCAATTCATGTTGGCGATACCTCTTTGGCTACTATATGAAGCAGGTATCGTTGTGGCAGCTTGGACTGGAAAGCCTCGCAAGGCTGCTTGAGTCTACTCGGCAACCTTTGGTTTCGGGCGTTTCCCAACTTTAACCTCTACCACGACATCAGTTTGATTACGCAACAACTTAAGTGACACGGTGTTGCCTGGGACGAGCGCTGAGATGGTTTCTAACATGACGGTCGAATCTGAGAGCGCGCTATCAGCGATGCTCACCAAGATGTCTCCCGGTTTGATGCTGGCCTTGTCTGCTGGGCTACCACGTACTACTTCCGATATCAGCACGCCTTGTGTGTCTTTCAGTTTGAATGACTCGGCTAGTTCTGGAGTCATATCTTGCACGGCTACACCGATCCAACCACGTGTCACCGACCCACTCTGGATGATTTGCTCCATGATCTTTTTAGCAGTGCTCACAGGGATGGCGAAGCCGATACCGAGTGAGCCGCCGTTCGGTGAATAGATAGCACTGTTGATGCCCAGTAGATTGCCTTCCACATCCGCCAATGCACCGCCTGAGTTGCCGGGGTTGATCGCAGCGTCAGTCTGAATGAAGTTCTCGAAAGTGTTCAGACCTAAATGATTCCGCTTGAGTGCACTGACGATACCCATGGTGACGGTCTGCCCCACGCCAAAGGGGTTGCCTACCGCGAGTACGATGTCACCCACATGCGCAGCTTCTGCACCCGCAAAGGTGACTGCGGGCAGGTCGTTGCCGATATTCACTTTGAGGACAGCCAGATCAGTTTCAGGGTCGGTACCGATGATGCGGCCTTTGGCTTTGCGACCATCCGCAAATGCGACTTCGATCTGGTCGGCTGATTCGACCACATGATGATTGGTCAGGATGAAGCCATCATGGCTGACGAGAACGCCCGACCCTAGACTGGAGTTCTGTTGTGCAGCGTTGTCATCGAATTCATCACCAAAGAAGAATTTGAAGCGAGGGTCGTCCATGAATGGATGTGCCTGTTGTTTCACTTCGCTGGTGGTGAAGATGTTCACCACCGCAGGCATCACCTTTTGGGCAGCGCGGCTGAAACCGACATTGGGCAGTTCACTAACAGCTTCTGGTTTTTCATCCTCATATAGAGTCACGACACCGCTGCGAGCGGCGGTGGGTAGCAACGTTGGTTTCAGTGTGTGGATGACGAACAACACCGCCAAGGCTATGGTGGTGGCCTGAGCGAACAGGAGCCAGAATTTACGCATGATATGATCCGAACAAGCGATGAGTAAGGGTGATAGTGATGCAGTTATTTGAGTTGCGGGATTATATCGGAAGCGAGCTCGCGGTCAGTCGCTTTCGCGACTATTGTCCGAACGGGATGCAAGTCGAGGGCAGACCGGAAGTGAAGCGCATCGCGACGGGCGTCACTGCATCGCAAGCTGTCTTGGAGGCCGCGACAGCTTGGGGGGCGGATGCCATCATCGTGCACCATGGGTATTTTTGGCGCAGCGAGGATGCTTGCGTCACTGGCATAAAGAAGCGTCGTATAGCCCACCTGTTACAACACGATGTCAGCCTGTTGGCTTATCACCTACCCCTTGATGCCCACCCAGAATGGGGCAACAACGTGCAGTTGGGTAAGCGCTTGAACTTTGTTGAAGCGGGACGATTCGGAGAGCAAGACATTGCTTGCCATGGAAGTTTATTGGAAAAGATGTCGTTGGCGAACTTGAAGCAGAGCATTGCTAAAACATTAGGGCGTGAACCCCAAATCATCGGCAATCTGGATTCTAAAGTCTCGAAAGTCGCTTGGTGCAGTGGTGGGGGGCAGGGCTATTTCGAGCAAGCCGTCGCGTTGGGAGTGGATACCTTTTTGACGGGCGAAGCCTCAGAACAATGTTTTCATCTTGCTCAAGAGACGGGGGTGGCATTCATCGCGGCGGGCCACCATGCGACAGAACGCTATGGGATTCAGTCGCTTGGGGAGGGATTGGCTGCCAGATTCGGCTTTGAACATCATTTCTTCGATCAGGACAACCCGATTTAATTTGTGACGCTCTGTGTTAAGAGTGCGTTGCATTCCGTAAAAGCGTTGCGTAGTATTCGCCTTCGGTTTTGACATGACCAGTTCGAGTCATCCAGATCAGGCTTGGACTCTGATTTTTGGCATGTTGGGGCAGCGCCATTCAGCTGTGAGGGATGTGACATGAGACAACCATATGTTGCGCATGTCATCTTGGGGAGATCGTATGAATAAAATGATGTTAGTGGGCGGCATCGTCTTGAGCGCCCTGTCATTCAACGCGCTGGCGGAGTACAGAGCAGATTCTCCTGCGCATGACGCCATGAATGTCTTGCGTTCTGGTGATGTCAGCTACAAAAAAGATATCCAACCGATCTTTGATGACTATTGTGTCAGTTGCCACAAGCCAGGCGGAAAAGGCTTCGTGAAGAGCGGTCTTGATCTGACTAACTATGACAATCTGATGAAGGGTACCAAGTTCGGCAAGGTGGTCATCCCTGGCAATAGCGAGGCAAGTACGATCTCTAAATTGTTGACTGGCACAAACAAGGGCTTGAAGATGCCTATGGGTTTGAATGCCGCTGGCACTTTGGATCGTCAATACATCTTGGCTATCCGTAAGTGGGTCAAGCAGGGCGCGAAGAACAACTGATTTTTTGTAGTTCTGTAGTCAGCATGGGGTCCGGAGCGGGGAGTCGGACTTCAGTTTGTCAAAATAACTATTCATAAGACAAGCAGTGCCATCCTCTATTACCAAACGATATCTCTGTGCATGGAAGCTATAGTGCAGGTCGTTTTTTTGTGTGACGTATTTCAGAAGGGGTGAGGGATATGACAGAAAATGTAGATCAAAGTAAGCGACGAATGTTGCTGGCTGCAACAGCAGCAGCGGGTGGAGTCGCAGCTGCAGGGGCAGGTGTGCCGTTCGTGATGAGCTTGATGCCAAGCGAACGCGCTAAAGCAGCTGGTGCACCTGTTGAAGTGGATATCAGTGCGATCGAGCCAGGAACGATGATTAGCATCGAATGGCAAGGTAAGCCAGTTTGGATCGTGCGCCGCACTCCGGAGATGTTGGATTTGTTGGAAAAGCATGATGGCGAATTAGCTGACCCAACTTCTTCCGTTCCTCAGCAACCTGAATACTGTAACAATAAGACTCGCTCGATCAAACCTGAAGTGTTGGTGGTTCTTGGGGTGTGTACCCATTTGGGTTGCTCTCCGACTTTCCGTCCAGAAGTGTCCCCTGCTGATTTGGGGGCAAATTGGGCAGGCGGTTGGTTCTGTCCTTGCCATGGCTCCCGCTTCGACTTGGCTGCACGTGTATTCAAGGGCGTTCCCGCACCAACCAATCTGATCATTCCTCCTCACCAGTATTTGAGTGAGACTCGCTTGTTGGTTGGCGATGATGACAAAAGTAAGCTAAAGGGCGGTCAGCCAGCTGATAAGGGGGCAACAGCATGATGAACTTACTTAAAAATCTGCTTGCATGGGTTGATGAGCGTTTTCCACTCACGTCCACTTGGAAGGCTCATGCTTCTGAGTATTACGCACCGAAGAACTTCAACTTCTGGTACTTCTTTGGCGGCTTGGCACTGTTGGTACTGGTCATCCAGATCGTCAGCGGCATCTTCCTGACGATGAACTACAAGCCTGATGCTTTGTTCGCTTTTGCTTCCGTCGAGTACATCATGCGTGACGTGCAGTTGGGTTGGATCTTGCGCAACATCCACTCGACGGGTGCATCGATGTTCTTCATCGTGATCTATCTGCACATGTTCCGTGGCTTGATATACGGTTCTTACCGCAAGCCTCGTGAGCTGCTGTGGATCATCGGCATGATCATTTATCTTGCATTGATGGGCGAAGCGTTCATGGGCTACCTGTTGCCTTGGGGGCAGATGTCCTTCTGGGGCGCACAGGTTATCGTGAATCTGTTCTCGTCCGTGCCATTCGTTGGCCCAGACTTGGCGATTCTGATACGCGGTGACTTCGTTGTGTCTGATATCACTTTGAACCGATTCTTCGCATTGCACGTAGTTGCCATTCCGTTGATCTTGGTACTGATCATCGTGGCTCACTTGGT
>JBGSWB010000142.1:0-4150 GCA_041752675.1 Sideroxydans sp.
AGATCGATTTTGCGACTGAGAGATCCCGCATGCTGGCGCGCATCGTGGCAACAGCTGATATCACAGGGCAGATGGCAGATCGCAAATATATCGAGAAGCTACTCTTCCTTTTCCATGAATTCAGAGAGGCGCAATTCGGTAGCTATCAGGGTATGTTCGACCTCTTGGGTAAGACCAAGGGTTTTTACACAGTCACACGTGAGAAGTTGGATGGGGTACTGGATGGTATCTATCACAAGCTCGAATACCACTTCGAAGATGTCTATGGCGAGCGGCGAAACTACTATATCGAATCCATCGAAAAGAACATCGCCTACCTTGAACTCGTTGTTGCACAGAGTGAGGATGACTATATCAAGATGCTCAAACGCAACGGCATCGCCGAATGTGCGAAGGCATTGCCGATCACCAATTAGTAATATCGTTCAGTCTTTCATCGGCTGCTGATCTATGAAACCCACCACTCTAGGCACGCCTCTTTCACCTTCCGCCACCAAAGTCATGTTGTTGGGTAGCGGGGAATTAGGCAAGGAAGTCATCATCGCCTTGCAGCGTCTAGGCGTCGAAGTCATCGCGGTGGATCGTTACGAGAACGCACCAGGGCATCAGGTGGCGCATCGTGCGCATGTCATCAATATGGCTGATGGCATAGCACTGCGAACCCTCATCGAGAAAGAGAAGCCACACATCATCGTGCCTGAGATCGAGGCTATCGCAACCGACATGCTGGTGCAGATCGAGCAAGAAGGCTTGGCTCGCGTGATACCCACCGCACGCGCTGCGAAACTCACTATGAACAGAGAAGGAATACGTCGCTTGGCGGCAGAGACGCTCGGACTGCCGACATCCCCCTATAAGTTCGCGAACAGTTTAGAAGAATTGCAATCTGCCATTGATGAGGGCATCGGATATCCCTGCATCGTCAAACCCGTGATGTCTTCGTCGGGTAAGGGGCAGTCTAAATTAGATGGCCCATCCGATGTGAAGACTGCTTGGGAATACGCCGCCAGCGGTTCGCGTGTCGATCAGGGGCGGGTCATCGTCGAGGGTTTCATTCCCTTTGATTACGAGATAACCCAACTCACGGTACGTGCGCTTGGCGCGAACGGTGACACAGAGACACATTTTTGCGAACCCATCGGCCACGTTCAGGTGCATGGGGATTATGTGGAAAGTTGGCAGCCGATGGCGATGTCGCCAGTCGCGTTACAACGTTCACGTGACATCGCGAAAAAGGTCACGGATGACTTGGGTGGCCTTGGCTTGTTTGGGGTCGAGCTGTTCGTCAAGGGCGACATGGTGTGGTTCTCTGAGGTCAGTCCACGTCCACACGATACGGGAATGGTGACCCTATGTACTCAACGACTCAATGAATTCGAGTTGCATGCACGTGCCATCCTCGGCCTGCCCGTGGATACCTCGCTGCGTGCGATGGGTGCGTCCGCTGTCATCTACGGTCAGATGGATGAAAAAGGCATCGCTTTCCTCGGCGTAGATGAGGCGATGCGTGTGCCCGAGTCGGATATTCGCTTGTTCGGAAAGCCTGAAGCGTTCAAGAAGCGACGTATGGGAGTCGCTTTGGCGAATGGTAAAGATACCGATGAGGCACGTGCTCGTGCCAAGTTGGCCGCGAGCAAGGTCGTTCCAGTCAAAGTCTGATGATCTTAGGGATCCATCACGCTACCTTTATTACCACTGACCTAGCTAGGTCGCGTGCGTTCTACGAAGGTGTGTTGGGATTGCAAGCCGATGTCAAACGTCCCGCCATGAGTTTCGACGGCCTTTGGTATGACGTCGGTACGAATCAGCAGATACACCTGATGCTATTGCCTGACCCTGAAGCGGGCTTGCAGCGTCCACAACATGGTGGGCGTGACCGTCATGTCGCGCTCAGTGTGAGCGGACTCGCTACGTTGATGTCGCGTTTGGATGCAGCAAAAATAAGCTACACCGTGAGTCAGTCTGGACGCCGAGCTTTGTTCTGTCGCGACCCAGACCAGAACGCGTTGGAGTTCATCGAGGTCGTCGTGTGATGGATACCAGCGGGATGAGTCCGAAGGAGTGGTATCAAACCGCCTGCGAGCGTGCAGGTTTTGTTTGTGACACACGCCAACTCCTCGCCATCGACGAATTGGAAGCGCTGTGGCAACAACTCGTCGAGTTCAAAACCAAACGCAATCAATTCCTCGGGCGCAGCTTGTTGAGTCCTGATGTACCAAAGGGGTTGTATATCTGGGGTGGCGTGGGGCGCGGTAAGACCTTCCTCATGGATGGCTTCTATCATTGCCCGCCGTATCGTCGTAAACGCCGCATCCATTTCCATAATTTCATGGCCGAAGTGCATCACGAGATGAAGCGGCTCGCGCATGAAAAAGACCCGCTGATGGCTTTGGCCGAGAACATCGAGCGTTCTACGCGGCTGTTGTGCCTAGATGAGTTCCATGTGGATGACATCGCCGATGCGATGATCCTCGGGCGTTTGTTGGGGGCACTGCTTGAGCGCGGTGTGGTGCTGTTGACCACTTCCAACTATCCTCCTGATGGCTTGTATCCCAATGGCCTGCAGCGGCAGAACTTCTTACCCGCTATCGCCTTGTTGAAGCGCGAGCTGAAGGTGGTCCATCTCGATAGTGATACCGATTACCGCATGCTGCAGATGGTGCGCGATCCACTGTTCATGGATGCGCGCGACATGACGACCGAGCAGCACATGCAATCCTTGTTCCAGCGGCTGACAGCAGGCATGTATTCAGAGCAGGATGACATCCATCTCGGAAGTATTCGTATCCCCGTCATTCGCAAGGCACGCGAGGTCGTCTGGTTCGATTTCAGCAAACTATGCGGAGGTAATCATGATCAGAGTGATTATCTAGAGATCGCGCATCGCTATCCCACCGTGTTCCTGTCCAACATCCCCAAGATGACTGCCGAGAATGGGGCGGCAGCTCGCCGCTTCACTTGGCTCATCGATGTGTTGTACGACAATCACGTCAAGCTGGTGGCTTCGTTCGAGGAGGAGCAGGCTGCGCTTTATGGGGCAGGTCGGCACGACAGTGAATCGCAACGTATCGCCAGTCGCTTGACCGAGATGCAGACCCATCGCTATCTCGCCTTGCCGCACCACAGCCGGGGCATCTCATTGACTGCCGAAGTCGGTGCTACGAAATGAGCAACGCTATGCGAGATGCATTGCTGCGTCCGGTGTTGCTGGTGGTGCTGCTGGGTTTGCTGGTCGCCTGCGTCAAAGTGACGGTGGGCTGGTGGAACGGAGAGGTATCGCTGGCGGAAGATGGAAACTGGGTATGGCTTGCGTTGTTTCCTATCTCGCTGTGGGTGTGGTTCCGCTATTTCTCCATCTTTGGGTGCAAGGAACCTGCGTGCCTGCTACCCAAAGATGAAGAACGGTAGATCAGTATCCGCTGGCTGAGCGTGTATCGAAAGTCAGCTGACATGCTGCTGTCGCGTCGGTCAGCATCTTGACTGCCTCATCGGCCACAGCTTGGGTGATGGTGAACTCACCCGGCTTGCGAGGTACTGGTTTTTGATTCAGCGTGAGGAAATCGGTCTTGGTCTTCTCTGCGGTGGTTAGGCAATTGGTCAGATCTTCTTTGATCTGCACGATGAATCTTGCCTTTGCTTGCTCGCGTGCTTGGACCATCGCTTGACGTGCCTGCTCGGCGAGGAGTTGTTCTTGTTTGTTCAGATAGTCGAGGTAGATCCATGCTCCACCCGCTAATACGATAAGAACGACAGCAACGATTTTCTTGATCATGTGCATCTCCAGTAATTTATTAAAACCGGCAGCATGATAGCCCAAGCGAGCCGCCAGGTGAATCTTTAGGGGGCAGGATTGGGATACAAACGATGGATATTCTCGATGCTGTCCAATGTCTTTGTGGATAGTGTCACTTCGGCGCTATCCATATCTTCTTTCAACTGATCGAGTGTCGTCGCGCCAATGATGACGCTGCTGGTGAACCAGCGCGTTCTAGCAAAGGCAAGTGCCAGTGTGGCCGGAGATAAGCCAGCTTCTTGTGCGATTCGCATGTATTCCTTTGTTGCCGCAGGTACATTGATCTTGTTGTAGCGTTGACCGAAACCTGGGAATAGGGTGATGCGTCCATGAGCGGCAGGATCGGTGATGTATTTG
>JBGSWB010000143.1:0-5541 GCA_041752675.1 Sideroxydans sp.
GTTCTATCTCGGCGGGGATGGCGATTTACGACACCATGCAGTTCATCAAGCCTCAGGTGTCGACCTTGTGTATCGGCATGGCTGCATCGATGGGGGCATTCCTGTTGCAAGCGGGCGCCAAGGGAAAACGCTTTGCATTGCCTAACTCGACCGTGATGATCCACCAGCCACTCGGTGGCTTCCAAGGTCAGGCAACGGATATCGAGATCCATGCCAAGTACATCTTGAGTTTGCGTGAGCAATTGTACAAATTGATGGCGCACCACACAGGTCGTACGGTTGAAGAGATCGCCCGCGATAGTGAGCGCGATAACTTTCTCCCAGCGCAGGCAGCGTTGGAGTATGGTTTGATTGACCAAGTGTTGGATAAGCGGGCTTAATTTTGAAGCTGCCTATTGATTAAGGCGGAGGTGATGATGACAACGGATAAAAACAAGGGTGACAAGCTGTTGTATTGCTCGTTCTGCGGCAAGAGCCAGCACGAGGTACGCAAGCTGATCGCAGGGCCGTCGGTGTTTGTGTGTGACGAATGTATCGCCTTGTGTAACGACATCATCAAAGAAGAAGCGCAAAGCGCTATAGGCACGGAGAAGTCTGATAAGAACGAGCTGCCCGTGCCGCATGAGATATGCGAACGCTTGGACGAGTATGTGATCGGCCAGCGTCAGGCTAAGAAGATCCTTTCAGTGGCGGTGTATAACCACTACAAGCGCCTGAAATACAAGAATGATGATGGCGTCGAATTAGCCAAGAGCAACATCCTCTTGGTCGGGCCGACTGGTTCCGGTAAAACACTGCTGGCGCAGACGCTGGCAAGATTGCTGAACGTGCCGTTCGTGATGGCAGATGCGACCACACTGACCGAGGCGGGTTATGTGGGGGAGGACGTTGAGAACATCATCCAAAAGCTATTGCAGGCATGCGAATACGATGTGGAGCGTGCGCAACGCGGTATCGTCTATATTGACGAGATCGACAAGATCTCGCGCAAGTCGGATAACCCATCCATCACGCGTGACGTATCGGGTGAGGGAGTGCAGCAAGCGTTGCTCAAACTCATCGAGGGTACGAAGGCTTCTATTCCTCCTCAAGGGGGACGCAAGCATCCGAACACTGAGTTTCTGCAAGTGGATACGACCAACATCTTATTCATCTGTGGCGGCGCATTCGATGGTTTGGAGAAGGTCATCCTCAATCGTTCAGAGAAAGTCGGTATCGGCTTTTCGGCAAACCTAGCCAAGCGAAATGACAATAAAGACATCGGTACGGTGCTGCACGGTGTTGAGCCTGAGGACCTGATCAAATTCGGTTTGATTCCCGAGTTCGTAGGACGTTTGCCTGTGGTGGCCACCTTGGAAGGTCTAGATGAAGCTGCGCTGATCCAAATATTGTCGGAGCCCAAGAACGCACTGACCAAGCAATATCAAAAATTGTTCTCGCTAGAAGGTGTAGAACTTGAGTTTCGTGAAGGTGTGTTGAACGCCATTGCGAAGAAAGCGTTGGCACGCAAAACAGGTGCGCGTGGCCTGCGCTCGATATTGGAGCAAGCGTTGTTGGACACTATGTTCGACCTGTCTTCAAAGGCTAACGTGAGCAAGGTCGTGCTGGATGAGAACGGTGCGGGAGACATCAAACCCATTGTTATTTATGCGGATGAACACAAGGTCGCTTGAGACACATTGGGCAGCGGGGGCTTGAATTCCTGATCCAAGTCCCCATCTCGCCGTTAACCTAACTGAGAGTAACCGCCATGTCTGAATTCGATCCCATCCCTACCAACGTGGACTTGTACCCTCTGTTGCCTCTGCGCGACGTTGTGGTGTTCCCGCACATGGTCATCCCGCTATTCGTGGGACGTGCCAAATCCATCAAGGCACTTGAAGCTGCGATGGAAGCGGGCAAGAGCATTGTGCTGGTCGCCCAAAAATCCGCCGCCAAAGATGAACCCGCTACCGATGATATTTATCGCATCGGTAGCATCGCCAATATCCTGCAGATGCTCAAGCTGCCCGATGGTACCGTGAAGGTGTTGGTGGAAGGGACACAGCGCGCCAAGGTGTTGAAGATATTCGATGATAAATCGCATCTGGATGCTGAGATTTTACCCATACCGGCCGACGAGAATATCGGCAATGAGGCAGAGGCGATGCGCCGTGCGCTCATCAGCCAATTCGATCAATACGTCAAGCTGAACAAGAAGATACCGCCTGAAATATTGACCTCCCTCGCGGGTATCGATGATGCAGGCCGTTTGGCCGATACCATCGCTGCGCATCTGCCGCTCAAACTGGAACAGAAACAAGAAGTGCTGGAAATATTCGATGTGCGCCTGCGCCTTGAGCATTTGCTTGGCTTGCTTGAAGCTGAACTGGACATCATGCAGGTCGAGAAGCGCATCCGTGGGCGTGTGAAACGTCAGATGGAAAAGAGTCAGCGCGAGTATTACCTCAACGAGCAAGTCAAAGCCATCCAGAAAGAATTGGGCGAGGGTGAAGACGGCGCAGATATCGAAGAAATCGAGAAGAAGATCAAAGCAGCGCATATGCCTAAGGATGCGCGCGTCAAAGCTGAAGCTGAATTGAAGAAGCTGCGCTTGATGTCCCCTATGTCGGCTGAAGCGACTGTGGTGCGCAACTACATCGACATCCTTGTCGGATTGCCTTGGAAGAAAAAGACCAAGATCGACACCCAACTAAAACATGCAGAAGATATCTTGGAAGCGGATCACTACGGCCTAGAAAAGGTCAAAGAACGCATCGTTGAATATCTGGCTGTGCAGCAGCGCGTCGAAAAGATGAAGGCACCAATCTTGTGTCTGGTTGGACCTCCCGGTGTTGGTAAGACCTCGCTGGGGCAGTCCATTGCGCGCGCCACAAATCGAAAGTTCGTACGCATGTCGCTTGGTGGTGTGCGTGACGAATCCGAGATTCGCGGCCACCGTCGTACTTACATCGGTTCTATGCCGGGCAAGATATTGCAGAACATGAGCAAGGTCGGTGTGAAGAATCCGTTGTTCTTGTTGGACGAAGTGGACAAGATGGGGCAGGACTTCCGTGGCGATCCGTCGTCGGCATTGCTGGAAGTACTCGACCCAGAACAGAATAATACTTTTGTCGATCACTATGTCGAAGTCGAATACGATCTGTCGGATGTGATGTTCGTTGCTACTTCTAACAGCATGAACATCCCAGCGCCATTGCTGGATCGTATGGAAGTGATCTTCGTTTCTAGCTACACCGAAGACGAGAAGGTGAATATCGCTACGCGCTATCTGCTTCCAAAGTCGATCAAGAACAACGGTCTGAAAGCGGAAGAGATCAGCGTATCGGAAAGCGCCATTCGCGACATCTTGCGCTACTACACGCGCGAAGCGGGCGTGCGTAGTTTGGAGCGCGAACTGTCAAAGATATGCCGTAAGGTGGTGAAGTCATTGTTGCTGAAAGGTCGCGATACCAAAGTCGTCATCAATGCTCGCAACTTGGACAAATACCTCGGTGTGCGTCGCTATAGCTATGGCATCGCGGAGAAGAACAATCAAGTCGGACAAGTCACAGGTTTAGCTTGGACTGAGGTGGGGGGCGAATTGCTCACTATTGAGACAGCGGTGTTGCCGGGCAAAGGTAAGACCACGACAACGGGTAAGCTAGGCGAGGTGATGCAAGAGTCCATCCAAGCAGCCCTGAGTGTGGTGCGTAGTCGAGCTCGTTCATTGGGTATCGCGGAAAACTTCTACGAAAAATGTGATTTGCACATTCACTTGCCAGAAGGAGCGACACCTAAAGATGGACCAAGCGCGGGGGCAGGCATCTGCACTGCGATGGTGTCTGCACTGACGGGCATACCCGTGCGTGCCGATGTGGCGATGACAGGCGAGATCACATTGCGTGGCGAGGTATTGCCGATCGGTGGTTTGAAAGAAAAGTTATTGGCTGCGCAACGTGGCGGTATCAAGTTGGTACTGATCCCAGAAGAGAACGTCAAGGACTTGGTTGAGATCCCTGATAACGTGAAGAACAAACTCGAAATCCATCCCGTTAAGTGGATAGAGCAAGTGTTGGAATTGGCATTGGAGCGCAAACCAGCGCCTCTACCTGATGTAGTCACACCTGAGGTCGTTCCGGCACCAGTCGCTGAAGCTGGAACGGTACTTGCCATCAAGCATTGATTTTCTGTAGGTGTACGCCACGATCTTCAGTGCAGTAGGAAAATAATTGAGGCTGGGCATTGCAAAAAAGGGAAGTATCTATATAATGCCGCGCTCTCGCGGGTGCTTAGCTCAGCTGGTAGAGCACCGCCCTTACAAGGCGATTGTCGGCGGTTCGATCCCGTCAGCACCCACCAGTTTTGTAGTAGATGTTTTGGAGTGGTAGTTCAGTTGGTTAGAATACCGGCCTGTCACGCCGGGGGTCGCGGGTTCGAGTCCCGTCCACTCCGCCAATTTGAAGGCGAAAAGGCGAACGAGAGTTCGCCTTTTTTCATATGTATCGCCCGTTCGTGGCGAATATTTTTTAGGTAGCTTGCTATGTTTGATTTCGTGCATGAAAGAAAGCGTCTGGTTCAAATCGTACTGGCTCTCATCGTATTGCCCTTTGCGCTGTGGGGTGTGGACTCCTATCAAAATTCAGGTGATGTCGTCTCTCTTGCGAAAGTGAACGGAGAAAAGATCAGTCAGCAGGAATTCGAAAGCGCGATGGAGCAGCAACGCCAACGTATCCGTGAGATGGCAGGCCCCAATTTCGACCCGGCGATCTTTGATAAACCAGAGATCAAACACTCTGTCCTTGAAGGTTTGGTGACCCAGCGCTTGATGATGGAAGGTGCACGTGATGCAGGCTTGGTCGTCAGCGATGAGCAGATGGCGCAGATCATTGCGACAGTGGGCGCTTTTCAGAAAGACGGCCAGTTCGACAAGCAGCAATATGAGGCAGCGCTTCGCTCGCAGGGTATGACGCCAGCGATGTTCGAATATCGTGTGCGTCAAGACCTGACGACGCGCCAACTGACAGATGCTTTCACCCAAAATGGTTATGCTGCTGATGCAGTAGCTACCAATTTGATCCGTCTGAATGAGCAGCAGCGAGTCGTGTCGATCGCAAAGTTGGACCTTGCGACATTCACCAAGCAAGCTCAAGTGAGCGATGCGGCAGTCAAAGCCTACTTCGAGCAGAATCCTCAGGATTTCCAGATTCCAGAGCGTGCCAAGATCGAATTCGTGACGCTATCCATCGATGCTTTGATGGAACAGGCAGTGGCTAAAGACAGCGACATCAAGGCTTACTACGAAGAGCATCTCAGCGAGTTCGGTACGCAAGAACAACGTCAAGCCGCACATATCCTCATCAGTCTGTCTAAACAAGCAAGTGATGTGGAGAAGGCTGAAGCTAAGAACAAAGCCGAGCAAGTCCTCAAGCAGGTCAAGCAATCCCCGTCTAAGTTCGCAGAATTGGCTAAACAACATTCGCAAGACCCTGGCTCTGCTGTGAATGGGGGCGATTTGGGTATGTTCGGTCGTGGTGCGATGGTCAAGCCATTCGAAGAATC
>JBGSWB010000144.1:0-2904 GCA_041752675.1 Sideroxydans sp.
GCACAACGGAATTTGGCCTACGCATGAGATTCAGATTCTGAAGATGCGAACTAATTGCCAGCTTTTCGCTCAGAGCGATGAGCTTGAAAATGTATCAAGCACCCCCATGTAGCGAACCGAGCGGCTAAAGAAGCTTGTTAAACTGAGTGCCGTGAACTTAACTTTGGAGAGAGTCGCATGAAACGTATCTTTTTGTTCCTACTGACCAATATCGCTGTTTTGGTGGTCATTAGTATCACTTTGCGCCTGTTGGGCGTGGACCGCTGGATGGATGCGAACGGCGGCATCAACTTTGGTTCCTTGTTGGCGTTGTCGGCTGTTATCGGTTTTGCGGGTTCTATCGTTTCCCTGTTGATGTCCAAGTGGATGGCGAAGCAATCCGTCGGTGCGCAGGTCATTGAGATCCCGCAGGACGCAACGGAACGTTGGTTGGTAGATACCGTACGTCGCCAAGCGGAAGCCGCAGGTATCGGTATGCCAGAGGTGGCGATCTACGATGCGCCGGATGTGAATGCCTTTGCGACAGGTTGGAACCGTAACAATGCGCTGGTGGCGGTGAGCACAGGTTTGCTCCATGCAATGAGCAAGGAGGAGGCGGAAGCGGTGCTGGCCCATGAAGTGAGCCACGTGGCGAACGGGGATATGGTCACTCTAGCGTTGATCCAAGGCGTGGTGAATACCTTCGTGGTCTTCTTTGCTAAGTTGTTCGGTTATTTCGTCGACCGCGTGTTGTTGAAGAACGATGGACGTGATGGCCCCGGTATCGGAGCATTCGTGGCTGAGATCGCGGCACAGTTGATCTTGGGTGTGTTGGCTAGCATCATCGTGATGTGGTTCTCGCGTCAGCGTGAGTTCCGTGCCGATGCGGGTGCCGCAAACTTGGCAGGTCGTCAGAAGATGATCGCTGCGCTAGAGCGCCTGAAGGGTAATCATGAAGAAGCAGCGTTGCCAAAGAATATGGCAGCTCAAGCGATCTCTGGCGGTGGCGGTTTCTCCAAACTGTTCATGACACACCCGCCATTGGAAGAGCGCATCGAGGCGTTGCGTAACGCACAATGATCTGAGTTGTGTAGCACAAATAAAAACGGCGGGTTGAACCCGCCGTTTTTATTTGGTGCATCCTATTCTTCATCCTCGTCGTCATATTTCACACGCGGCGGGTCGCCGTCATACACCAGGCTTTGACGACGCAGTAGGTAAAAGTCTCGAAGTGAACTGTAGCGGTCGATGGTCGCATCATCCAAGACCTTTTCTTGGTCGAGTAGGTTCACACGCTTGTTCAATCCTTCTACGGCATAGGCGGCATAACGAGAGGTGGTGGGGGTCGTGTTTCCAATCACGCTGACATAACTATCGCCGTACAAGCCTACCCCGTCTCGGAAGGAACTAGGCCCCAATAGTGGCAGCATCAGGTAAGGTCCGCTGTGCATACCCCAGTAGCCCAGCGTTTGGCCGAAATCCTCATTGTGCTTCTCCAGACGGTCGGTCACATTGAGGAATCCCAAGAGTCCGAAAGTGGTGTTGAACAACACACGACTGCCATCGCTAGCGGCTTGTTTGAACTTGAGCTGAAGCAGATCGTTCGCGGTGATCGTCACATCATCCAAGTTGGAGAAGAAGTTGTTCACCAGTGTTTTGCCAGGGGAGGGGACGACTTGGGCGTAGGTTTGTGCGACGGGTTTGACGACCGCTTGATCTAGTGTGTCGTTGAATGAATAGACTTTGCGATTGAAGGGTTCAAGTGGGTCTTTATCCAGTGTGTAGGCGCTGAGATGCAACGTGCTGCACCCTGAGAGGGTGAGGCTGGCAAGCAGGAGCGTGAGGCGCAAAGGAGACATACGAGCGAACTTAAGAATCAGAATGGGTTGGATTATAAGCAGGAACTAATATTCTTTGCATCATCTCTGCGCGTGAGGTTGGGGTTTCCAAGCTGATCTGCCCCAATGTTCCGGTACGGAAATCCTGTAGCAAGGTGATTGCGGCTTTCTCATAATCAAATTCTTTGCCGCGAATTCGGAAGCTGCGAAGTTGGGCGATGGCTTCGACGAGCCCGACGCCGTCCATATCGGTGATGTCGCATTTGTATCGCTGCTGTACCTGCGTCGCATAGCGTTGCATCAGCAGATCGCCCAAGAAGGTCGCCACTTCTTGCTCGTCATAGGCATTGCGGCCGATGAGGTTACTGGCAGCAAGCATCATGCCGTCGCTCTCGTGTGCGATCTTCGGCCACATCATGCCCGGTGTATCGACGAGTTGCATGTGGTCGTTGAGCTCGAAATTTTGTAGGTTCTTGGTTATAGCAGGCTCGTCGCCCACAGCAGCGGTGCGGCGCTTTAATAGCGCATTGATGAAGGTGGATTTCCCCACGTTGGGGATGCCCATCACCATCATGCGTAGTGGCTTGAGCGTCGTACCACGATGCGGTGCCAGGGGGAGACACAGCTTAGGGATCTTTGCGGCTTCGCCCGGTTTCTTGCAGGAAAGGGCGATGGCCTTCACGTTTTTCTGGCTGTTGAAGTGATCTAGCCATGCCTTGGTGACGGCGGGATCGGCGAGGTCGGCTTTGTTCAACACTTTAAGGCAGGGGCGCTGCCGATGCTCGCGCATCTCGCGGAGCATCGGGTTGCTACCCGCCTCCGGCACGCGCGCATCCAGCACCTCGATGACCACATCGATGCGTTCCATGGTTTCCGTCGCCTTCTTGCGGGCGGCGGTCATGTGTCCGGGGAACCATTGGATTGCCATTTAGATGCTCGTAATCGCGTTTGCCCAAATACAGGCGGGCGCGCATTCTAACCGTTTGACGCTGATTCCTCACGGCTCTTATTGGTATCGCCGGAGCCTTTGTCGGCGGCACAATTGCAAGGGCAGTCTGGGCGGGCGAAAATTATACTACTGGCTGGA
>JBGSWB010000145.1:0-4816 GCA_041752675.1 Sideroxydans sp.
ACCGCATCCTGCAGTTCCTCGCGCTCATCTTCTGGGCACGCCACACGGAATTCGCGGTCAAGGATGTTCACATCGAGCGAACTGGATTTCTGATTGCTCATTGGGCGTCGTCAGGAAGTTGGGCGAGGAGTCTTTCCAAGCGTTGTGAAGCTTGCTCGATCTTGTCTTGGTTTTTGCGTTGCTCGCTTAATGCTGCGGCCACGTCTTGGCGTAACTGTAGGTTCTCCGCGCGCAGGCGCTGAGTGAGCAGCACAAGTTGTGCCAATTTGTTGTCGAGAGTATCGAGTTCGCTTTGCATAGGAGCGCACTATAGTTTTGAAAACCTTGTTAAGTCAATCGCTAACGATAGGTTTTGCAAGTGCTTTGGAGACGCTGGGGCGAATTGGTGTTCTGCTACAATCCGCCTGCTTCAAGGTGCTGTCAGGTGAGAGCCGCGCAGTTAAACGGGAAACAGGTGAGGAGGGTGACTCCGATGCCTGTGCTGCCCCCGCAACGGTAAGCAAGTGTGGGTTCGTCGATATGCCACTGTGCGTATGCATGGGAAGGTGACGAATCAAGACTTGTGAGCCCGGATACCGGCCTAGAAGAAGGTTCAGGCAATGTTGCGGGTGGCGACATGGATGCTCTTCACCGAGTACCCATCACCCTCTCTCCATTCCTGATTTTTTCAATGTTCCAACGGGGACGCTTGGAACGTAATTAGGAAATTCAAATGAAACACAAATATCTATTAGGTGCACTGTTGTGCGCGGCAACTGCTTTAGCTCAAGCTGAAAATAGTTCGTTGGATGAAATAGTGGTGACGGCATCACGCTTCAAAGAAACGGCGACGACCAAGCCAATCAACATGACCGTTATCACTCGGGCCGATATTCAGCAAAGTAGCGCACGTACCGTACCCGAGCTGTTGGCCATGCAAGCAGGCATTTCGATGCGCGATTTCTTCGGCAACAACGCCGCCTCATCGTCAGTAGATATGCGCGGATTTGGTGCGGCAGCCGGACAAAACACGTTGATCTTGTTGGATGGGCGACGTATCACAGACCCTGATATGTCTGGGGTGCAATGGTCGGCGATCCCATTCGCAGCCATCGAACGCATCGAGATCCTGCGGGGTAGTGGAGCGGTGATGTATGGTGATGGTGCGACGGGCGGTGTGATCAATATCATCACGCGCAATGCTTTCAAGCAGGGAGCAAGTGGTGAGTTGGTTTTTCGCGCGGGTAGTTACGGCGCAGCCGAAGCTCAAGTGAGTGCAGGTTATCTTTTTGAAGGGGCGAGTGCCAGTTTGACCGCGAGCAAGTTGAAGTCGGATGGCTATCGCACTAACAATCGCAATGATCAAAGTAATGTTCAAGCTGACCTGCGCTGGATGAATGAGGTAGGAGAGTTATCTATGAAGGTGGGTGTCGATCAGCAAGCGATCCGTTTGCCTGGGGCACGCACGGTGCAGGCATCACTTGGCATGAATCAGGTGGCGACTGATCCGCGTGGTGCGACGACACCGTTGGATTACGCCAGTCGTGATGGCGGTCAAATCGGGCTGGAGTGGCAACAAGCTATTGCGGATGCGGATGTAAATGTAGGCGTGTCACATCGCGCAAAAAATCAAAAATCATATTACGACTACAGTGGCTATCCTTCATACCGAGAAAGTGATCTCACAGTGAATTCGGTTACGCCACGTGTACGCTTTTCGCATGGTATCGGTGGCGAGAGTTCGTTGGTGGTGGGGGCCGATGTGCATCGTTGGGATTACGTCTTACGTACATCGAATGCCGCAACCAACATCGGGCAGCCCATCAATCGTGTGGGCATGAGTCAACAGAATGACGCCGTGTATCTGCAAAATACGACGCAGATATTTCAGGGCACCACGTTGCTGCTGGGCTTGCGCAATGAACGTGTCGCAATGAGCGGTACAGATGCCTACGACGGTGTCGCTCCAGGTGCTTCGTTTGGTTCTGCAGCGCTAGCTGCTTCGTTCGCCGCATCGAAGAATGCCTATGAACTGGGGCTGCGCCATCAAGTGGGTACGGGCATCGCGCTGAATGGCAAGATTGGACGCAGCTTCCGATTTGCCAATGTCGATGAGATATACGAGTCTGGGCCGACTTACTCAAATCAGTTCCAATTTCTACGGCCGCAAACTGCGGAGGGGGTGGAGTTCGGTTTAGACCAGAAGGTGCAAGCAGGAAGTTGGCGCGTCTCAGTGTTTAGCAACAAGGTGACAGACGAGATACATCTTGATCCTTTCACGTCAGGCGTGGGTAATACCAACCTTCCGTTATCGCGAAGACAAGGGGTGGAACTAAACGGTCAGTGGCAGCTATCGCAGCAACTCACGCTGAACTCGGTGCTTACTTACACGGATGCCCGCATCCTATCGGGTACTTGGAATGGCAGGCATGTGCCACTCGTGCCAAGCCAAAAGGCTAATCTGGCGGCGTCTTGGTCGTTCAGTGATCGGACAAGACTGAATGCAGTGTGGAGCTATGTCGGTTCGCAATTCATGGAGAATGACGAGGCGAATACGCTGGGAGTGAAGATACCAGCCTATGCACTGGCCGATATTAAGTTGATGCATCAGATAGGTGCGTTGCAGTTGAACGCATCCGTGAACAATCTATTTGATAGGAAATATTACAACTACGCAGTCAGTAGCCAGTTCACACCAGGTAAATATAATGCCTATACCTTGCCAGGACGAACCATCTTTGCAGGCTTGAGCTATCAGTATTAATGACGCAGCGCGGCGTACCCACGCTGTTTCTGTTAAAGTTCCTGCCGATAGAAATTGGCAGGAACTAAGGGAGAACGATATGAAAATTTTTCAAAACAAGACATTCTGGATCGGCGCTGCGCTAGTGTTGCTCATGGCTGCGACGCGTTACCAACATTTCGGCTCGGCACTGACATTACCCGATGCTTCTTACGCTGTATTCTTTCTAGGTGGATTGTTCCTTGGCCGAGTGCGTGGCGCATTAGCGATACTGGCGGTTCTGATCTTGGAAGCGGCATTGGTGGATTTTTACGCGATTAATTTTCAGGACATCAGTGCCTACTGTGTTACTTCAGCTTACGGCTTCATGGTGTTCGCCTATGCGGCACTATGGTTCGTTGGCCGCTGGTTCGCACCGCGTTTTGAATCGTCTGCAAAAGGTCTAGCAAGTTTGGCAGTGGCAGCGGCGTTCGCGGGAAGCGCTGCCTTCATCATTGCTAATGTCAGCTTCTATCTGTTGGCGGGTTACTTCGACAGCATGAGCGTCGTCGACTATATCTCTCGGGTCAGTGAGTACTACGGTTCGTATGTGGCCGTCATGTTGATGTACGTCGGCTTTGCCGTGGGTGTGCAGATGTTGTCGCGATTGAGCCGTCCTCGGCTGAGAAGTAACGAGTAGTCGAGCAAAATTTTCATCAAGAGGTTGACACTCGCGCCGCATCTGGCAAAATCCAAACCCTAGCATTTCAGTCAAGTTTCAGAACCTCATCTAAATTTTAGGAGAACAACATGGCCGTACTCGTAGGTAAGCAAGCTCCCGATTTCAACGCTGTTGCCGTCATGGGCAATAACGAGATCAACGAAACCTTTAATCTGAAAAAACACATCAGCGGTAAATACGCCGTCGTGTTCTTTTACCCGCTGGACTTCACCTTCGTGTGTCCTTCCGAGCTGATCGCTTTCGATCACCGTTTGGAAGAATTCAAGAAGCGTAATGTCGAAGTCATCGGTGTTTCCATCGACTCCCAGTTCTCACATTTCGCATGGAAGAGCACACCAATCAACAATGGCGGTATCGGCCAAGTTAAGTATCCATTGGTTGCCGACATCAAGCACGAGATCTGCAAAGCCTATGACGTTGAAGCTGAAGGCGGCGTCGCTTATCGCGGCTCTTTCCTGATCGACCGCGCAGGTGTAGTGCGTCACCAAGTGGTGAATGACCTGCCACTGGGCCGCAACATCGACGAGATGTTGCGTATGATCGACGCGCTGCAATTCACCGAAGAGCACGGCGAAGTCTGTCCAGCTGGCTGGAGCAAAGGTAAGGCTGGTATGGGAGCTTCCACTGAAGGCGTTGCAAAGTACTTGGCTGCACACGCAAAAGAACTGTAAGCGACTTAACTCGCTCACTCAAAAGGCCATCGAGTTCCGGTGGCCTTTTTGTTTTGGCGAAGACTGCTAGAATACCCGCCATCATTGGGGTCTAACCTGAAACTCGCGTAGCGATTCGTTTGCCCTTTCTCCCGCAGGAATTGGAGATTGCCTTTCACGTTCGCCTCCTCTCCCGCTAGCGGGAGAGGATTGAGGTGAGGGCATCGGGGGAAAGTTGGATAGGGGGAACGGGTATGGCAAGTTTCATTATGAGGGGCGGCACACTTGTCATACCCGTTAGGATGTAAGTCATGCTGATCTGGTTCGTCGTTCTCTATCTGTTGGTCTCTGTCGGGATCGGTATGTATGCCGCTACACGTGTGCATAGTGCCAAGGACTTTGCGGTGGCGGGGCGACATCTGCCTTTGCCCATCGTAACGGCGACGGTGTTCGCCACCTGGTTCGGTGCAGAGACGGTGTTGGGCATCTCCGCCACCTTTGTGAAAGAAGGTATGGGCGGGGTGGTGGCCGATCCTTTCGGTGCGGCACTGTGTCTCATCTTGGCGGGCTTGTTCTTCGCTAATAAGTTGTATCGCATGAACCTGCTCACCATCGGCGACTTCTACCGTGTGCGGTATAACCGTGCGGTGGAGTTGATCGCAGCGGTCACCATTGTCGTATCCTATCTCGGTTGGGTGTCGGCGCAGATCATGGCGTTGGGCT
>JBGSWB010000146.1:0-1669 GCA_041752675.1 Sideroxydans sp.
GCAGAGAGAGGTCATCAGAGGTGGAGAATCGTGCATGTTCGCGCCGATTGTGGAGTAGCAGCGCCTTTGGTAGATTGAATTGGATGGCGGGTTGCCCATCGATCTGCGTCTCTTCGGGGGACGATGCCTCGAACGTATAGAGCAGACCTTGTGAATCTGATGCGGTGAATTCCACCGCATCAGGGAAGGTGAGTAGTGCGCTGTTCGCCTCTTTGTTGGGGGAGAAGGTCGTGGTGAAACGAGCATGCGGCAGATCGAGTGCGAGCATGAACGCTTTGAATGAGAGATGCTCGCCTACCTCAGCCTCGATGTGGCTGCGCTCATGCGCCAACATCTGCAAGATGCGGCAGATCTCGATGTGAGAATGGAACAGCAGATTGTCGGGTCTGGCTTTCTTGGTGTTGATTGGCGTACTCATGCTACTTAAGCGAACAACACCATGCCCCACACGAACAGCATGTTGCCCATGCTCAGCAACACGGCTGCGCCAGCGATGTCTTTGGCGCGTTTCGCAAAGGGGTGCTGGTCGAGCGATGTGTGATCCACAGCGGCCTCAACAGCAGAATTGACGAGTTCAAGGATAAGTACCAGCAAGGTGCTGGCGACCAAGAGGATCTTGCCGACCGTACTTACATCGCACAACAAGGCAAAAGGGATGGCGATGGCCGCGACGAAGAGCTCTTGGCGGAACGCGTCTTCGTATTTCCAAGCTTCACGAAAACCGTTCAGTGCTGCCTTCAGCGCATGGAAGACATGCAAAGGACCTGACTTGAACTTGTTCGGGCTCTCCATTTCACTGTCCCTCGATATGCTTACGCGCCATCTGCATGGAACGGAAGAAGAACCAGAGGTAATAGATAGCGATAGCAGTGCCGATGGGGAAGGTGAACAAAGAGAGCAGAGCGCAGGGATGGCATATCCAAGAGAACCTGCGCAGATTGGCCGCCAAAACAAAACCACCTGCGATAAAGAGTAAACCCATCAATACGCCACTGATGACGGCGGTATCGGCCGCGACACCTAGCTTGAGGACCAGTGGCGAGAATATCAGCGCGCCCAATATGAGCCAGCTGATGCCGATGATCTGTCTGTGAATCTTGTTCATTCGCCTTTAGCTCAACACTGCCAATGCCGCGTCGTAGTTGGGTTCATGCGTGATGTCGCTCACCAACTCGGCATGGATGATCTGGTCTTTCTCGTCCAGCACCAGCACGGCACGCGCTGTCACGCCAGACAACACGGTGTCGGCGATCTTCACGCCGTAGTTGCGCATGAAGTCACGGCCACGCATCAGCGACAGGGTGATCACGTTCTCCAGACCTTCCGCCACGCAGAAGCGACTCATCGCGAACGGCAAGTCAGCAGAGATCACCAGTACGACCGTGTTGTCCAGTTTGCTCGCGGCTTCGTTGAATTTGCGTGTCGAGGTGGCGCACACGGCGGTGTCCAAGCTAGGCACGATGTTCAACACTTTGCGCTTGCCCGCGAAGGATTGCAGCGTGACATCTTTCAGGTCTTTATCCACCAGCGTAAAAGCGGGAGCAGTTTGTCCGACCTCGGGGAACTTGCCGAACAAGGTGACGGGTGCGCCGCCTAATGTGGTGCCCGTTTTATTTGCAATGTCTTTAGCCATGGTTTTTCGACTCCAAAAATTGATGGGGATGCAACC
>JBGSWB010000147.1:0-8167 GCA_041752675.1 Sideroxydans sp.
GTATCGAGATGTTTATCTTGGCGCGCGCTGATTGGAACGATGGCGGCGAAATGGCGCAAGCCGGAAATCTCTTGGATGAAGGGCAGAAGTTCGTTCTTGTCCTGCATCAGGTCGGCTTTGTTGATGACTAGGATCACGGGCCTATCCTGCGGCAACAGCTCTAAAACTTGCTTGTCGCGCTCATCGAAATGACGCGCTTCCAGTACGAACAAAACGACATTCACTTCACGCAGACTATTGGTGACCACTCGGTTCATGCTGCGATTCAGCGCATTGGTATGTTGCGTCTGGAAACCTGGTGTATCGACGAACACGAACTGCGTCTTGTCTTCGGTGAGAATGCCCGTGATGCGATGGCGCGTGGTCTGCGCCTTGCGCGAAGTGATGCTGATCTTTTGCCCGATGAGGTGGTTGAGCAATGTCGATTTGCCCACGTTCGGGCGGCCAACGATGGCGATGAAGCCGCTGTGGAGGTTCTCTGTTTCAGTCATTTTTGGATTCTCTTATACGCCGCTTCAGCGGCAACTTGTTCTGCTACACGGCGACTGTGGCCTTCACCGCGCGTCTTGATCTTCAACTTCTCTATCTCACATTCGACCTCGAATGTCTGCGCATGCGCCTCGCCTTTGATCTCAATGACAGAATATTTGGGTAGCGAGAATTTTCGACCTTGCAGATACTCTTGCAATTGCGTCTTAGCATCCTTACCCAAGCTCTGTAGATCCATCTTGGCGATGAAAGGCACATACAGGCCCAGCACTACTTTCTCTGCTGTCTCAAAGTCTGAATCTAGGAGGACTGCGCCGAACACAGCCTCCAAAGCATCTGCCAGGATAGAAGGACGGCTGGCACCCGCGCTCTTAAGCTCGCCTTCACCCAAAGCCAACAACTCACCGATGTTCAACTGCTGCGCAAGTACAGCCAGTGTTTGTTGGTTGACCAGATTGGAGCGCAGACGAGAAAGGTCACCTTCAGGCACGTCTGGATAGGTTTGGTAAAGATATTTGGCGATAGTGCAGTTGAGGACACTATCGCCAAGGAACTCCAATCGCTCGTTATGTGCCGAGCTATAGCTACGGTGCGTCAAAGCACGCTGCAACAATGCAGGTTGGTGGAACTGATATCCAAGCTGCCTACACAGCGCCGCGTGCTTCATCTAATGTGGTTTATTTACTACTAGGATTAAATTCAAGCAGTAGCGTGACATTTCCCGCCAAAGGTACCTTAACAAAGTAGTGGGCGCTTAAAGTAATATTCCCATTCTCACTGTCGATAGAAATATCATCTACGTTCAGATCATTTATATCGTTGATGTTAGCTCGTTTGCGGTAAGACATCTCAATCTCTCCAACAGAAGCTCCTTGCAAAGTCGGGTCCGACGCGATCTCACGGAAAATCTCACTAATTTGGGCACTATGCATATAGGTTGGGATTAGTTTCATGCCAAATATTGCAACTACGATGAGCAAAAATCCACCAAAGATGAACCCCGTAAAACTCATACCGCGTTGTGCAACTCTTGATCTATTCATGTGCAAGACTCCTCTTAACAGATACCTAGTCGATCGACAGACCGATACGCTCCAATTCACCAAAATTCATCCAGATGAAGAACGCCTTACCCACGATCATCTCATCTGGCACAAATCCCCAGTAGCGACTGTCACGGCTGTTATCTCGATTGTCGCCCATCATAAAATAATGACCTGCAGGTACGGTACAGCGCATCTCCTCGGCACTATAACTGCACTGCTCATGCATTGGAAAGGCGTCCACACTAGCTAGATGTATGGAAGGCATCTCCGGATTGACCAAGATCGGATGCTTCATACCTGTCAGATCCTCGGTATAGCTTTCCGTATGCACGAAATTCAAGCCGCTCTCCAAGAAATTGTAGTCGTCGCCACGCACCCTAGGCTGTTCCACCCCATTCACCCAAAGCCGTTTATCACGATAGACCAGAACGTCACCAGGCAGGCCGATGGTGCGCTTGATGTAATCGATCGAAGGGTCATTGGGAAAATGGAAGACCATCACATCGCCACGTTGCGGCTGATTCACTTCAACGATCTTTTTATTCACGATGGGCAGGCGTAAACCGTAGGTGTAACGATTCACCAAGATGAAGTCACCCACGTGTAGTGTCGGCACCATCGAACTGGACGGGATCTTGAACGGCTCGACCACGAATGAGCGCAACACGAAGACAGCGAGGATGACTGGGAAGAAACTCTTGGAGTATTCCACCCACCAAGGTTCTTTAGCATCAGCGGCGCGCTGCGCACGCAGGGCGTACTTATCTAACAACCAGACTGCACCAGTCACGACCAACAATACGAACATCACTATGGCAAACGTCATCTTGGCTCCGCTTATTTATCATCCACACGCAGGATGGCCAAGAAAGCTTCTTGCGGGATCTCGACGCTGCCTACTTGTTTCATACGTTTCTTACCCGCCTTCTGCTTTTCCAACAGTTTGCGCTTACGCGAGATGTCACCACCGTAACATTTCGCCAGCACGTTCTTACGCAAGGCTTTGACGTTCTCACGCGAGATGATGTTGGCACCAATAGCTGCTTGGATCGCCACATCGAACATCTGGCGCGGGATCAATTCACGCATCTTGGCGGCCACTTCACGACCACGATACTGGCTGTTTGCACGGTGCACGATGATGGAGAGAGCATCCACCTTCTCGCCATTGATGAGCATGTCCACTTTCACTACATCGGCGGTGCGATACTCTTTGAACTCGTAATCCATTGAAGCATAACCGCGCGACACCGATTTCAGCTTGTCGAAGAAATCCAACACGATCTCGCCCATGGGCATCTCGTATTGCAACAAGACTTGCTTGCCGTGGTAACTCATATCGAGTTGTACGCCACGCTTTTGCGTACACAAGGTGATGACCGCGCCGACGTATTCCTGCGGCATGTAAAGATTCACATGAACGATAGGCTCTCGGATCTCTTCTATCTTAGACACATCTGGCAGCTTGGAAGGGTTATCTACCGTGAGCACAGTACCGTCACGCAATACCACTTCGTAGATCACCGTCGGCGCGGTCGTGATCAAGTCCATATCGAACTCGCGCTCCAAGCGTTCCTGCACGATCTCCATATGCAACAGACCAAGGAAGCCACAGCGGAAACCAAAGCCCAGCGCTTGTGACACTTCTGGCTCGTATTGCAAAGAAGCGTCGTTCAGCTTCAGCTTTTCCAATGAATCGCGCAGTGCTTCATATTGATTCGATTCGACTGGAAACAATCCCGCGAAAACTTGCGGCTGAACTTCTTTGAATCCCGGCAATGCACTGCTGGCTGGGCGTGTGGCAGAGGTGACTGTGTCGCCCACCTTTGCGTCTTTCAGTTCCTTGATGCCGGCGATCACGAATCCCACTTGCCCTGCGGACAAGGAATCGCGGTTCTGCGATTTAGGCGTGAACACGCCCACATGCTCAGTGAGATGTTGAGCGCCGTTCGCCATGAACAATATCTTGTCTTTGGGCTTGAGTGTGCCGTTGACGATACGCACCAGCATCACCACGCCGACATAGTTGTCGAACCATGAGTCGATGATCAACGCTTGCAAAGGAGCTGCTGCATCCCCCTTGGGTGGCGGCACTTTCAAGATAAGTGTTTCCAGCACGTCCTCTACGCCCAAGCCGGTCTTGGCTGAACAGCGCACAGCTTCTTGCGAGTCGATGCCGATGACGTCTTCGATCTCTGCGATAGCATTCTCAGGATTAGCAGAAGGCAGGTCGATCTTGTTCAGCACAGGCACGACTTCGACACCCAGATCGAGTGCGGTATAACAGTTCGCTACCGTCTGCGCTTCGACCCCTTGCGAGGCATCAACGACCAACAATGCCCCTTCACAGGCAGAAAGTGATCGAGAGACCTCGTACGAGAAGTCCACATGCCCCGGGGTGTCGATCAGATTGAGGTTGTATATCTGACCATCTCTGGCTTTGTAACTCAGCGCGGCCGTTTGCGCTTTGATGGTGATGCCACGCTCGCGCTCGATATCCATCGAGTCAAGGACTTGCTCTTCCATCTCGCGATCAGACAAGCCTCCACATAAGTGGATGATTCGGTCTGCCAAGGTGGATTTACCGTGGTCGATATGGGCGATGATGGAGAAATTACGGATATGCTGCATGAGGCTCAAAATATAAATATCCCGTCAAATTCGGCGGTTGCGCGAGGCGCGCATTCTAGCCGATTTGACGGGATACGTGGTCAGACCTTGGTTCTATTGTTTCTCGTCCAAACGGATAGGTACATACACAGTACCGTCGCTACGACGTACCAAGAGTGCGATATTGCGTCCCTGCTCCACTTTTTTGAGGACCTCGTTGAATTGCTCGACTGTCCGGAGCTCGATGTTGCCGATAGCTAGGATCACGTCACCGCGCTGAAGCTCACTGCGCGCAGCTGCGCCCTTCACGTCTTCCACCAACAATCCACCGTCGACTTGAAGCTCGGCCTTTTGCTCATCGTTGAGCTGACTCAGCGTCAGCCCAAGACGGCTCACACTTTGCGACTGAGATTGATCCTCTTTGCTGCTCTTGGCCCCTACCTTTTCGGCACTGTCCTGTATCTCGCCCACCACCAAAGGCACTTCCAAGACCGCTCCTTTACGCCACAATTGCACCATCACTTTGTTACCCGGCTTGGTTGCGGCAACGATCCTTGGCAGGTCTGCGGATTTGGCAACGACTTTGCCGTCGAATTTAAGGATGACATCACTCGCCTTCACGCCAGCCTTATCAGCCGGCCCGCTCTTCTCGACGCCCGAGATGAGCGCCCCTGATGGCTTAGCTAGACCGAAGGAATCCGCTAACTCACGCGTGACTTCTTGGATGCTCACTCCGATGCGGCCGCGCGTTACTTTACCTGTCACACGCAGTTGATTGACCACATCCATCGCTACATCGATAGGGATGGAGAACGACAACCCCATGTAACCACCCGAACGGCTATATATCTGGGAATTGATACCCACCACCTCGCCCTTCATATTGAACAAAGGACCACCGGAATTTCCAGGATTGATCGCCACATCGGTCTGAATGAAAGGAACGAAATTCTCTTGCGGGAGCGAACGCCCCTTGGCACTGACGATGCCAGCGGTGACACTGCTATCGAATCCGAAAGGCGAACCGATGGCCAACACCCACTCTCCCACTTTGAGCAGCTCCGGACTCCCCAGCGTGACTTTGGGCAACCCGGTCGCCTCGATCTTGAGCAGTGCCACATCGGTGCGTTTATCCGCTCCGATCACTTTGGCTTTGAACTCCCGCTTGTCGGAAAGGCGCACCGTGATCTGGTCTGCACGATCCACCACGTGCGCATTGGTCAGGATGAAGCCATCTGCACTGATGATGAAGCCTGAACCCAGAGACTGAGATTCCTGCTCACGCGGCATTTGCGGTGCGAAGCGTTTGAAGAACTCGTAGAACGGATCGTTCTCTGGCAGATTAGGCATCCCCTGAAGACCTTGTGGCGCACGAACTATCTGCGTGGTGCTCACGTTCACAACAGCTGCGCCTTGCTTTTCCACCAGACCAGTAAAATCAGGCAGATCTTTAGCCAAAGCGATATGCGTAGTTAAGATGCCTAAAGCCAACACGAGTAGACGCTTGATCATATATTCCTCACGAACTAAAGAAATGGGATTAGGAACGGAGTACGACGACAGACTGAACGATGGCTCTTGAGTCATTGGAAGCTGGCCAATATTTACCTACAGCAAACCCGCCGCCCAACCCGAACAAGGCCCCTATCAATGCATAACCATCACGCGTAGCCGCATCGTGGGCGAAAGAAACACCAAGGAATCCTGCCCCCAGCATGAAGAGTAGTGGCAGCAGATACATGCGCCATGAACTCTGCAGCAGACTACCCTCTGGCAAGGAAATGATCACTTCATCTCCCACTTTTGCCTCTGCTTGGTTGAGCACGATGAAACTGCGTGGCTGGCTACTGCAAAACATCTTCGTCAATTTGCCGCTGCCACAACCACCTTCGCTATTGCAATTACCGCAACCACCGCCACTGAGTGGACTGATCTCAGCTTCCCGCCCCTGTATTTTAAGCACGATGGCGCGAATCTCCAGCATCTCAATCCCCTGCGTAGCGCACTGAATCAGCCACCTGAATGACAACTCGGGGTGGCACTTCACCGACGACCGTCACAAGATTGTCCCCAACCAAGCGGTTATACATGTGCACTGCACCGCGACCTGATAAGCCAGGCGTGTCACTGACATCGCTCACCTTCTCAATGAATACCGAAATGCCTGATAGGCCATCCGAATAAACGATATGAACTACAGGCAACTTCTTGTCCGCGATGACACGGCGCATCTCTAGTATCTTTTTGAATCCTGCTGGAACCGAATCGACTTGCCAGCCACTGGAGGCTTTTTCTAGACTTACGGGAGGAAGTGGGGAGAGGCTCTTCTGATCTGCCAACCGAGCTGCTTCTTTTTCATTGGGGACTATCCATTTGCGGTCAATGTTCTTCCCGCCGATCTCTATCTGTGAAAAGGCATATTCTTCGATCACACGATTACGTTCATCCAACACCACCGCTTTCAGCAGCAAGCCTGAGCCGCTATGCGCCCACATCTTGCGCGTGTAACGCAAACCATCCTTAGGTTGGAAGATCACGGTGTGCGCGTGGTAATCGGCCACCCTGTCTTCTTCACCTTGGCTTATTTGGTAATTCTCTTTTAGCGTCTGGATCTGCTCAGGCAACAAAGCCGGGAAAGAGCGTTGTGCACGGCGCTTCTCTACCCTGACTTTCTTATCGCCCAGATACAGCCAAACTTTGTCGTTGTTGCGGATGACTTCACGCTTCTGTCCATCTAAGCCCTCCAAGCGCTCATGCTCACCCGTCTTATCTGCAATGTGCGTGATACGCGACATCTCGACCCGTCCACCCGACTGATATACGAAGACACCCGAGTAGTTGGTCTGGTGCCCTGCGAATGCCATGGTCTTCAACCAATCTGAATCCTCAAGCAAAGGATCGGCACAAACGGAGCCTGCAAGTAACAGCAGGAATCCCGCTGCGAGTTTTAGCATTTCGATTCGCACTATTTCACTGCCACCGTATGGATGTAAGTCGTCGCACCTTGAACATCGGCACTGGGTGATACTTCATGGTGCGCCATCAGATAATCGTTCGCTTGAAAAGAAGCAGGGCGGATCGCATCGCTCTGTTGCACCGATGCCATTTGAGGTGCAGGTTCGTTGCCGATCTGCATAGACATCCACGCAACAATGGCCAGCGCCATCACAGAAGCTGCCGCAGAAAGCGCGTAATGTCTGATCTTTTGTGGATTTCGACTATGGGGCGCCAATATGGTCGGCTCTGCTTGCAATCGCTCTCTGAAGGACGCACTCAGATCGCGATGGATATGATCCGGTTGGCGCAATGCATCACCGATCAAATGATAGGTCGCCCAATCTTGGCGAATCTCTGGATTTCTCTTGAGCTTATCGAAGAACGCATCCGCCTCGTCCTCGAACATCTCACCATCCATCAATACCGATATCTCTTGTTTCATGATTACCACCTCTTATCTTCACTTGTTCCCAACAGTGGTCGCAGATTCGTAGCGACCACCTCGCGCGCTCTGAAAATGCGCGATCTGACTGTACCGATCGGGCAATCCATCACCGCCGCGATCTCTTCATAACTCAAGCCTTCGATCTCACGCAGCGTCAACGCGGTACGTAGATCCTCAGGTAATTGCTGCAAGGAGGCGTTCACTACATCCACCACCTGCTTGCTCATCAACTCGTTCTCCGGCGTCGCAACTTCATGCAACAACGAAGCATCTTCGAAATCTTCAGCCTCCTCCGAATCGAAAGGCGTACTGGTAGGCGCTTTCCTACCTTGCGCCAACAAATGGTTCTTCGCCGTATTGATACCGATACGATAGAGCCACGTATAGAAAGCGCTATCACCACGGAAGGCCGGCAACGCCCGATAAGCCTTGATGAACGCTTCCTGCGTCAGATCTTCAGCCTCGGCAACATTGCGTACGAATCTCGAGATCAGGCGTCCCAAACGGCGCTGGTACTTGACCACGAGCAACTCGAACGCGTGCTTATCGCCGCGTTGCGCGCGCTCCACCAACTGTTGAT
>JBGSWB010000148.1:0-5788 GCA_041752675.1 Sideroxydans sp.
GATAGTGCAAGTCATCCTCACCGATGTCGAGATGCCCGAGATGGACGGTTACATGCTGACCCGCAAGATCAAATCGGACAAACGCTTCAATGGTATCCCTGTGTTGATGCATTCATCTCTATCCAGTACATCAAACCAGCAGATGGGTAAATCTGTCGGTGTGGATGAATACGTGCCGAAGTTCGAGCCACAGAAATTGTCACAGACGCTGGCGCGTCTCTTAGCTTAAGGAGCGCAATATGAGCTACACAGAAGATATGTCGTCATCAGACAACTTGCTCGACCATGTCGATGCGCGCACCAATCTGGCGGGCACCAACAAGATGGAGATCCTGCTGTTCAATCTGGGCAGTGATGAGAAATTCGGTATCAATGTGTTCAAGGTGAAAGAGGTGTCGCACGCGGGCAAGATCACCCGCACGCCCAACATGCCGAGTGGTGTGGACGGCATCGTCAGTCTGCGTGGTCATGTGATGCCTGTACTCAATCTGGCGCGCTTCATGGGCATACAACATGCGGAGCAGCATCAGACCATGATGGTGGCGGAATATAACACTCACATCCTCGGGTTCTTGGTGAAAGAAGTCGATCGCATCATTCGTGTGGATTGGGACAAGGTGCGTCCGACCGAAGGCATGCTGTCCGACAAGGGGGCATTGATCACGGCTATCACTAATCTGGAAGATGGTTCGCTCGTATCCATTTTGGATGTTGAACAGATACTTTCCGATGCGTTCGGTGAGGCCATCGTCGGCAACGTGGAGAAGGTCGAAGCAGGGCATGAATTGTGTGTCTTCTTCGCAGATGACTCCATGGTCGCTCGCCGTAAGATCGCTGAGACGTTGGACAAGATGGGCGTCAAACACATCCAAGCTAGCAACGGGCAAGAAGCGTGGGATAGATTGCGCACCATGGCAGATGCCTCGCAACACGGTGGCAAGCCCATGCGTGACCAGATGCAAGTGATTTTGACCGATGCTGAGATGCCTGCGATGGATGGTTATGTGCTGACACAGAATATCAAGAACGATAAACGCTTTGAGGGTATCCCGGTAGTGATGCACTCATCGTTGTCATCGGATGCGAACCGTGCGATGGGCAAGCGGGTAGGGGTGGATTACTACGTGCCGAAGTTCGATTCGATGATCTTGTCGTCCACGTTGCGACCGCTGTTGACGTAAAGAATTAAAAAAGTATTAGGAGATCGACATGGGTATTGAAAACACGAAATTCTTGGTGGTGGATGACTTCTCGACGATGCGACGCATCGTGCGCAACTTGCTCAAAGAGCTGGGGTTCTCCAACGTACAAGAGGCAGAGGATGGCGTGGATGCGCTCAATAAATTGCGAGGTGAGCAATTCGATTTCGTCGTGTCCGACTGGAATATGCCCAATATGACCGGCATCGAACTGTTGCGCGCTATCCGTGCGGATGCGTCACTCAAACACCTACCTGTGTTGATGGTGACCGCAGAGGCTAAAAAAGAAAACATCATCGAGGCAGCACAAGCAGGGGCATCTGGTTATGTGGTCAAGCCTTTCACGGCTGCGACGCTGGACGAGAAGCTCAAGAAGATATTTGCGGCTTTCCCGCAACTGAATAAGTGAGGCAAACATGGCGACCCATAACGCAAGCAACGATTCCGATGATCTCGAAGCCCTGTTCGACAGCATCATCGCCGCCAACTCGGACGAGGATAAACCTGAATCCGCCAAAGTGATCCCGCTCAATGCGGATGCCGAACAAGCGAAGGTCATCAACCAAGTCGGACAGATGGCACGCAAGCTACACGACACCCTGCGCGAACTAGGTTTGCACACTGAGATAGAAAAAGCTGCTTCAAGCATCCCTGATGCGCGTGACCGCCTGAATTATGTGGCGACGCTGACGCAGCAAGCGGCTGAACGTGTCCTCAATGCGACGGAGGCAGCGCAACCTATCGTGGATAAGCTGGGTACTGAATCGCAGCGACTGGCTTCTCAATGGGACATGTTGTTCGAGAAGAAATTGGATGTGCAGCAATTCAAGGAACTCGTCATACAGACTCATTCCTTCTTGCATGAGACACCCAAGCAGACCAAGACGACCAATGCCTATTTGACAGAGATCATGCTGGCGCAGGACTTTCAGGATCTCACGGGGCAGGTCATCAAGAAGATCATCCACCTCACGCAAGAGATGGAGCAACAACTTGTGTCACTGCTATTGGAAAACGCACCGGCGGCGGTGAAGGCGGAACTCAATACTGGATTGCTCAATGGTCCTGTCATCAATGGAGCTGGGCGTAACGATGTGGTGACTAGCCAAGATCAGGTCGATGATCTGTTGGAAAGTTTGGGATTCTAGGATTGAGGATTGGTTTTAGCTCCCTCCCCCTGCGGGGGAGGGCTGGGGTGAGGGAAGGCAGCAGGAAGTATCTCGGACGGAAGAAGTAGAACGAGTGTTCCCTCACCCTAACCCTCTCCCGGTGGGAGAGGGGACTGAACAGGAGATTAAAAAATGAATGACTTTGCTGGAATGGAAGAACTGCTGAGCGACTTCTTGCTGGAAGCGGGAGATATGTTGTCCGATGTGGATAGCAAACTCATGGAGTTGGAGAAGCGTCCGAGCGACAGTGGTCTGCTCAATGAGATATTCCGTGGTTTTCACACCATCAAAGGGGGGGCGGGCTTCCTCAATGCGACCGAACTCGTCACCTTGTGTCACCTGACTGAGAACCTGTTCGACAAATTACGTACCAATCAACTCACTTTGAATGCAGAGTTGCTCGATGTGATCTTCGCTGCCACTTCTGAAGTGCGTCGTATGTTCGGTGCACTGCAACAGAACCAACAACCGACACCAGCGCCTGCAGATATCCTGCACGCTTTGCAAGATGCGCTTGAGGGCAAGGCGGTCGCTGCCATCAGCAAAGCTAAAGCAGCGCCTGCACCTGCTGCTACCGTGGCAGCACCTACCGAGTCATTACCCGTGATCGAACATGAGAACGTGGATTGGGACGCTTTATACAAAGCACTGACTGGTAATGACATCGCTGAGACAGTGGGGGTCAAACGCGATCCGGAAGAGATCAAGAAAGCCATCGACGAAGAAGAATCCACCAAGAAAGCGTTTGGACGGCGTGCATCTGATGTCCCCGGCGCTACGGTCGGTCGTCGTGGGGGAGACGTACCTGCGACTGAAGCCAAGGAGACCACGATCCGTGTGGATACCGTGCGTCTTGATCAAGTGTTGAACTTGTCAGGTGAGATCGGCTTGACCAAGAATAGATTGACGCATCTGCGCTCGGACATCCTGCAAGGCCGCAACGATGCTTCGATCCTGAGTGAACTGGATCAGTCCGTGACGCAACTGGATATGCTGGTCGTCAACTTGCAGAACGCGGTGATGAAGACGCGCATGCAACCCATTGGGCGGCTGTTCAAGAAATATCCTCGCTTGGCGCGAGACTTGGCGCGCTCCTTGGGTAAGGATGTGGAGTTGGTGTTGGTGGGTGAAGAGACCGAGATGGATAAGACCATGATCGAGGATCTGAACGATCCCTTGGTCCACTTGGTGCGTAACGCTGTCGATCACGGTGTAGAGACGGTCGAAGGTCGGCGCGAGGCAGGTAAGCCAGAGAAGAGCCTGGTCGAATTGAGTGCGCGCCAAGAAGGCGACCACATCCTCATCACTATCTCGGACGACGGCAAGGGCATGCGCCCCGAGGTCATCCGCAACAAAGCCATTGATAAAGGACTCATCACCAGCGAGGTGGCTAATACCTTGGATGAAAGCCAGTGCTTAGAACTCATCTTGCTGCCGGGTTTCTCTACCAAGGAAGAGATATCAGCCGTATCGGGTCGTGGTGTCGGCATGGACGTGGTGAAGACTAACATCGAGAAACTCAACGGCAGCATCAATATCCATTCGGAACCCGGCAAAGGCTCGACCTTCTCCATCTCACTGCCGCTCACACTCGCCATCTTGCCTGTGTTGGTGTTGCGCTTGGGTGATCAATCGTTCGCTGTACCGCTGTCTATGGTGCGCGAGATATTGCCCGTCACCAAGGATCAGCTACAACAAGTGTCAGGCAAGGCGACCATGGTCGTGCGTGGTGAAGTATTGCCTGTGTTACCACTCACCCAGCTCATCGGCTGGGGTAGCAGCGAGAGATCTGAAGTCGGTGTGTTGATGCAGTTCGGCAACAACAGCTTCATCCTCACCGCCGATGGATTCGTCGGCCATGAAGATGTGGTCATCAAGTCATTGGATACCTTCCGTCCAAAAGGCGTAGCGGGGGTCACCATGTCCAGCGAAGGTGACATCGTGCTCATCTTGGACATCAAAGAGCTATTGAGCGATGTGCGTGGTAGCTGAGTTGGCTCATAAAAAAATTTAGGAGTGAGTAATGTTTGCCCAAATGACGTTGAAGAATAAGTTCCTTACTTTGGAAGCGGTTTCGTTCGCCATGTTCTTGGCCATGGCCGTATTCGGTCTTGTTGAGCTGAGAGGCGCGGTCGATCAGGAAGAAGAGACCATACAGCGATTGAGCCAAGACATCACTGCGATGGAGCACATTGACACTCTTAATATCGCGATCCTCAAAGAGGCAAAAGCAGCAAAGGACATTTGGCTACGTGGCAACAATGCAGAGACCATCCAGAAATATCGTGCAGAGTTCAACATTGAGAAAGAACGTTTCGAGCAGAACTTGAGCGAGGCTAAAGAGATCATTCAACTGCTGGGTGAAGGGCATGGTCAGGAATTCACACCATTCCTCACTAAGTTAGATGTGATCAACAGTCTTCATCAAGAGGTCGCTAGCAGGTATCTCGCACAGATCGATGTCCATAAGGGCAATACCGTCGACTCGGACTCACGAGTGGCAGATGTCGATAGGGAGCTGACAAAGTCCATACGCGAGTTGCGTGAAGAGTTCGTTGGCTTCATCAAGATGAAGGCGGCTGAGAAGATCGGTCTGGCTGAAGAAGACTTTGAACATCGTCGCGTCATCGTCATCATCTGGGTCGTTATTTCATTGTTGATATCCATCGTTCTTGCAACGACGATCATCCGTCAGATCATGCGTCAGCTGGGCGGTGACCCTAAAGAAGTCGCTGCCGTTGTCAATACAATGGCAGCAGGTGATTTCTCACAACAGCCAGCCAAACTACCAGAGTCAGGCAGCCTTCTCGCCAATGCTTACAACATGCAAAGTAAGCTGCGCGAGATGATCTCATCGGTGAAGAATCAGGCGGCGCAAGTGGGTGACATGGCACATAGTCTTGCCGCCTCGGCGAATCAGATCGCTGAGAACGTCAATCATGAATCGGATGCGGTGAGCAGCATGGCTGCCGCGATCGAAGAGTTGAGCGTCTCTACCACGCATATCAGCGATCAAGGAGATAGTGCCAAGCGTATCGCGAACAGTTCGCGTAGCAATGCCGAGAATGGTGCACAAGTCGTGAACAAGACGGTGAATGGCTTGCTCAGTTCTGCACAGGAGATCAAGACTGCGTCGAACGAGGTCTCGCGCCTTGGTGAGGATGCATCGCGCATCAGCGATGTGGTGAAGGTCATCAAAGAGATCGCCGATCAGACCAATCTGTTGGCCTTGAACGCCGCCATCGAAGCGGCACGTGCAGGTGAGCAAGGTCGCGGTTTCGCCGTAGTGGCGGACGAGGTGCGCAAGTTGGCAGAACGTACGGCAGGGGCGACCAGCGAGATCAACCAGATGTCTTCCAAGATCGGCGAAGTGGCTAATCACGCTTTGAGTGGTATGGACAAAGTGGTGAAGACGACTCA
>JBGSWB010000149.1:0-5365 GCA_041752675.1 Sideroxydans sp.
CTGGCGGTGGTGATGGTGGCGCTGGTGGTGACGCACGGCGTGGAATACCTGTTCGCCACCGTGGTGCTGATGGGCGTGTTGCAAATCGGCTTCGGGCTGGCCAAGCTGGGGAAATTCATCCGTATGGTGCCGCACCCGGTGATGCTGGGCTTCGTCAACGGACTCGCCATCGTCATCTTCCTGGCGCAGATGAGCCACTTCAAGATCACGGCAGCAGACGGTACGCAGACCTGGATGAGCGGCGTGCCGCTCTACATCATGCTTGGTCTGATCGCGCTGACCATGGCCATCATCTATATCCTGCCGCGCTTCACCAAAGTGTTGCCGTCCACACTGGCCGCCATCGTCGCCACCTCGGCGCTGGTGATCTTCGCCGGCATCGACACCAAGACCGTGGGTGACATGGCCTCCATCGCCGGCGGCCTGCCGACCTTCCACCTGCCCGAAGTGCCGCTGAATTGGGAGACGCTGCAGATCATCTTTCCCTATAGCGTGATACTCGCCTCCATCGGCCTGATCGAATCGCTGTTGACGCTGAACCTGATCGACACCATGACCGACACGCGCGGCAAACCTAACCGCGCCAGCATCGGGCAGGGCGTAGCCAATGTGGTCACCGGCTTCTTCGGCGGAATGGGCGGTTGCGCGATGATCGGCCAGAGCATGATCAATGTCACCAATGGCGCGGTGAAAAATTTGTCCGGCATCGCCGCCGCGCTGTTCCTGCTCACATTCATCCTGTTCGCATCGGAATGGATAGAGATGATCCCGCTGGCCGCGCTGATCGGCCTGATGTTCGTGGTGTCGGAGAAGACCTTCGAGTGGGGCAGCTTCAATCTGTTCGGCAAAGTGCCGCGCACCGACATCGTGGTCGGCATCACCGTCGCCGTAGTGACCGTGCTGACCGACCTCGCCATCGCGGTCATCGTCGGCATCATCATCTCGGCGCTCGCCTTCGCATGGGAACACGCCAAGAGTATGGAAGTGCGCGTGACCACCGAAGAGCACGGCTGGAAGGTGTACGACCTGCACGGCTCACTGTTCTTCGCCTCGTCGCAGAATTTCCTCAGCCTGTTCACACCCAAGGACGACCCGCAAGAAGTGGTGATCGACTTCAAACATGCGCGCGTCAAGGATCATTCCGGACTGGAGATCATCGACCAATTGGCCGAGCGCTATACACAACTGGGCAAAAAATTACACCTGCGCCACCTGAGCCCGGATTGTCTGGAGCTGCTGGACAAGGCCAAGGGCATGATCGAAGTGAACGTGCTGGAAGACCCGCACTACCACCCGGCCGACAACCGCTTGGGCTGATTCATGCGAGAATCGCACCGAGATTTTTTGATTAACCATTCTTCAGTCGTATTGAAAAGGATCAAATGATGGAAGCGTTATTGGTTGCTATCTTCGTCGTCGCTTATGCGGCGATCGCGTTCGAACATCCATTGAAGGTGAACAAAAGTGTTCCTGCGCTGATCGGGGCAGGTACGCTGTGGACGGTCTACGCGATGTATGTCGGTGATGTAGGCGGACATTTGAACGAGACTTTGTCTGCCACCGCGCAGATCGTCTTCTTCTTGATGGGTGCGATGACCATCGTTGAGGTGATCGATGCGCACGATGGCTTCGATGTCATCACCGACAAGATCAAAACCACTAAGGTGACGACGCTGTTGTGGTTAGTAGGATTGGTCACTTTCTTCTTGAGTGCGGTGCTCGATAACTTGACCACCACCATCGTGATGATCTCTGTGACGCGTAAATTATTGGGAGTTCGCGAAGATCGCTTGTTCTTCGCAGGCATCATCATCATCGCCGCCAATGCAGGTGGTGCATGGTCACCCATCGGCGACGTGACGACCACGATGCTGTGGATAGGCGGGCAGGTCACTGCTCTGGCGATCATAGAGGGCGTGTTCTTGGCGTCCTTGGTGAATCTGCTGATCCCGCTGGCGGTGGTCAGTTATATCAATCGCGGCAAGCTGGTCACACCACCCAGCAAGGTGGAAGTGCCTACGGGTGGGGCGTCTAACAGCGTTTTGGAACGTAATATCATGTTCTATGCCGGTATCGGTGTGCTGTGTGCAGTACCGGTGTTCAAGACCGTGACGCACCTGCCGCCTTTCATGGGCATTTTGTTTGGCTTGGGATTCTTATGGCTTACGGGCGAGGTGATCCATCGCAATAAACCCGACGAAGAAAAGGAGCATCTAACCTTGGCTTCCGCTTTGCAACGCATCGATATGGCATCACTCGTCTTCTTCATCGGAATCTTGTTAGCCGTTGCGACCTTAGAACATACGCACATCCTTGCTGGGTTGGCACATTGGCTGGATCACACGGTGGGTAGTCAGTCGTTGATCGTGTTCATCTTCGGTCTGGTCAGTGCCATCGTGGATAACGTTCCGATGGTGGCGGCGGCGATGGGGATGTACCCATTGGAACAATATCCGGCGGATACCTTCTTGTGGGAATTCATGGCTTACGCGGCGGGGACCGGTGGATCTATCCTCATCATCGGTTCGGCAGCAGGTGTCGCTGCGATGGGGATCGAGAAGATCGAGTTCTTTTGGTACGTCAAGAAGATCAGCTTGCTTGCGCTACTCGGATACATTGGCGGTGCGCTGGTATATATCGTCACCCACTGATCTATTTCTTTCCCAAGGCATGGCTGCTCGGCCATGCCTTTTTTGTTCCTACGGTTTCGGAAAGCTGATGCTGAAGTGCGTGCCGATGCCGTTGGCCCCGCTGTCTAGGTTGAGCGCAGCGCCGTGGCGTTTAGCTACTTCTGCCACGATGGCAAGTCCGAGACCGCTGCCGCTCTGACCTGTCCCTAATACGCGATAGAAACGCTCGAACACGCGCTCACGGTGTTGTGGGTCGATGCCGGGGCCATCGTCCTCCACGCTCAATTCCACGGTCTGTTTGATCAAGCTGATGCCGACCGTGATATGCCCGGCTATGGGTGTGTAACGGATGGCATTGTCGATGAGATTGTTCAGTAGTTCGATGAGACTTGTCGTATCACCCATGACAACTTGTTGTTCGGTCGTCCCTTCGAAGCCCAAGTCGATACGTTTCTCCAAGGCCATCGGAACCCAGTTAGCGGTGCATTCTTGTGCGATCTGACTGAGGTTGACTTGGGTGAAGCTGTCGGCGCTCAGCTCGACCGGTTCGTTGCGCGCGAGTGCCAACAGTTGGTTGACCAAACGCGTGCCATGTTGGGCGCTGGTCAGGATGTGTTCCAGCGCCTGTTGCTTACGCTCCACATCGCGCTCACGCAGCGCCAGCTCTGATTGTGTCTTTAGCCCCGCCAAGGGCGTGCGCAGTTGATGCGCCGCATCCGCGACGAAACGTTGTTGCGAGCGCATCACTGCTTTCAGTCGTTCCAACAGGTCGTTCACCGCATCGATGAGGGGGCGCACTTCTTCCGGTGACTTGCTGCCATCCAAGCGACTCAAGTCATCACGCTTACGGTACATCACATGTCTGCGCAGATCTTCTAGTGGGGCGAGACCTTGCTTCAAAGCGAACCACACTGCGGCGACCGCGATCATGATCAACAGTAGTTGCGGGATGACGATGTTGGCGAGGATGCCTCGAATAAGGGCTTGGCGCTGATTGATGGTCTCTGACAGGTAGAGTTGGTATAACTTCTTACTATCAGGGTTGAAGAAGATGATACTGACGGTGCGTGTCTTTTGACCGTCGTGTTGTCCGTTGCTGAATAGCGGACCTATCTTGCCATTGCGATAGGCAAGCGGGCGACCAAGGTTGACGTTTCCCGCGAGTTTGTTGCCGTCTTTGTCGCTGACGGTGTAGAACACTTCGTCAGGCATGGTGAGAGATTTGCCATCTGGCAGTTGTAGGTCGAGATCGAGACGTTCTCTGCCTCCGCCCAAGCGAAGTTCTGCTCCCACCGCCTGTGCCCGTTGCAGCAGCACCATGTCATAAGGTTTGTTGGCGTAATTCAGTGTGGCGACGTAGCCTGCGATAGTGCTGAACAACCACAATACGAACAGCGGGGTGAGTAGCCAATTGATGAGATGGCCGCGAAGGGAGACGGCGCCGAGTTCCTTTGTGCTCATCCGCTAGTTGTTAGGTTCTGTCACTTTGTCGATGATGTAGCCCAATCCACGGATGGTGCGGATGGTCACCCCGGCGGGCTCGATCTTCTTGCGCAGACGATGGATATAGACCTCGATGGCGTTGCTACTGGCTTCTTCTGCGTAACTATAGAGTCGCTCCAATAGCTGGTCTTTGCTGGTGACCCATCCCATACGCGACATCAATGCTTCCAACACACTCAACTCGCGCGTGGTGAGTTCTAGCAGGTTGCCGTTGATCATGGCGCGGCGGCCGACGCTATCGAAGGAGAGCGCACCGCAACTGAAGACAGGATTGACGCCGCATTGGCCGCGCCTGAGCAGGGCGCGCACACGCGCTTCCAGTTCGGGCAGGCTGAACGGTTTCACCATGTAATCGTCAGCACCCAAGTCCAATCCTTTGACGCGGTCGCCTTCTGCATCACGTGCGGTCAGGATGATGACGGGCGCTTGCTTGTTCTTCTCACGTAGTCCGCGCAATACATTGAAGCCATCCACCTTGGGGAGTCCTAGGTCGAGTATCACCAGGTCGAAAGGTTGTTCGCCGCTCAGGATGGTGTTCGCCGCTTGCCCGTCCTTGACGCAGTCCACGGCATAGCCAGACTGCTTCATGGAGCGGCACAGTCCATCAGAGAGTACTTCGTCGTCTTCGGCGATCAGGATGCGCATAGGGCTGTAAGCTGTTTGTAAGGATGCAGCATTAAGGTTCGGTCGCGGAATGTAAAAGGGCTGGATTCCTACATTCCTCAAGGGGTATTTTAAGTGGTGGCTGTGAATTGTCCAAGTCTTAGCAAATGAACAAGGTCATTCACGGCTTTTTATTCTTCACTCCAGAGAAGTATCGCAACTGCAAGGAATGCCGACGCGATGCATTTTTAATAAATCAGGGGGAAATATGCAACTTACTGAGAAGCATAAAGAGTATTGGCAGAAGAATCTCCGCATGACAGGGTTTCTGTTGGTGATCTGGTTCGTCGTCACCTTCGTCATCGCCTATTTCGCGCGTGATCTGCAAAACATCACCATCATCGGCTTCCCATTCTCGTTCTACATGGGCGCACAGGGTTCGCTGGCGATCTACGTGGCGATGATTTGGTATTACGCCCATTACATGTACAAACTCGACCAAGAGTATGGCGTACATGAAGGAGACGACTAATGGCTACGCAATCTCAATCGCAGTTCTTCTCGCAACTTAAGCGTTACTACTCCTTCTACACCGGAGGATTCATCGCTTTCGTCATCATCGTCGCCAT
>JBGSWB010000150.1:0-3189 GCA_041752675.1 Sideroxydans sp.
TAACACGCTCACTGTCGCGCGCGATCTCTTCTACCGTACGACCCGTATGGTGCGCCATCAATTTGTCCAGTTGCTCACGCAGACTCAAGATGTATTTGGCGTGTATCTCGATATCCGTTGCCTGACCTTGGAAACCGCCGAGTGGCTGATGGATCATCACGGTCGAGTTAGGCAAAGCGAATCGTTTTCCCTTGGCCCCAGCTTGCAACAGGAACGCCCCCATGGAAGCCGCCATACCGATACACAAGGTCGACACCTGAGGCTTGATGAACTGCATGGTGTCGTAGATCGCCATGCCAGCCGAGATGGAGCCCCCTGGTGAATTGATGTACAGGTGGATGTCCTTCTCAGGATTCTCCGATTCCAAGAACAACAACTGCGCCACCACCAGATTCGCCACATGGTCATTGATCGGACCGACCAAGAATATGACGCGCTCTTTCAGCAGGAGCGAAAAGATGTCGTAGGCACGTTCGCCGCGACCACTGGTCTCAACCACCATCGGAACGAGTCCCGAATCCTGGGGCTCTATCAACTTGTTTGTCGCGTCGAACAGCATGCTCACTCTCCCATCAAATCGTTCAGTGCCACAGCTTGGTCAGTCACTTTCGCGCCCGCCATCACCCATGCCACCACATTGTCTTCCAACACCAAGTTCTCTACTTCACGCATACGTGAAGGATCGGCACGATACCAAGACCTGACTTCTTCAGGACGCTCGAAGCTCATCGCGTACTCTTCGATCAAGGCAGTCACCTGATCAGGTTTTGCACTTAACTCATGCTTCTTCACTAACTCGGCCAAGATCAAGCCCAACTTGACGCGCTTGGTAGCACGCTCAGCGAACATATCGATCGGCAGCTTCATGCCCTTAGGGATCTTCATGCCACGCTGCCCCATGTCCTGCAACGTCTGCTCCATCAGGCGCTCAGATTCGCTATCCAGCAGAGCTTTCGGCACCTCCAATTGAGCCACCTTCAACAACACCTCCATCGCGCTGTCTTTGTTGCGCACTTTGACACGACGTTGCGCTTCACGACCAATGTTGTCACGTATCTCTTGCTTCAATTTCTCGACATCTCCCTCTGCGACGCCCATCGCCTTGGCGAACTCGGCATCCACTTCTGGCAGAACCGGCTCTTCCACGCTGTGCGCAGTGATAGTGAAAGTGACTTGCTTACCAGCGACATCCTTGCCGTGATAGTCCTCAGGGAAGGTCATGTCGAATGATTTGGTCTCGCCCGCCTTCATGCCAACGACTGCGGCTTCGAACTCAGGCAGCATGCGACCTGCGCCTGGAACCACGGTAAAGTCTTTGGATTCGCCACCTTCGAACTTCACGCCATTCAAAGTGCCAACGAAATCAATCTTGACTTGGTCATCCTTCTGCGCCGCACGGTCAGTCTTCTTGAAGACAGCACGCTGTTTACGCAGGGTAGCGATGGTCGCATCGACATCAGACTCGCTCAATGCGAATGTGGCGCGCGTCACGCTCTCGCCACCGATGTTGCCGATAGTCACTTCTGGATAGATTTCAAACGTCGCACTGAATTCGATCTCAGGCGCATTCAAGTCAGCAGTTTTGATCTCGAACTGAGGATAGCCCGCCACTTGCAACTTGTTGGCGATGGCCGCTTCAGCAAAAGAACGTTGCAAGCTATCGCCCAATACCTCTTGCTGTACGGAAGGACCATATTGCTGCTCCAACACCTTGAACGGGACTTTGCCCGGACGGAAACCGTGCACTTTGGCAGTACGACCCAATCGCTTCAAGCGATTCTCGACTTCACCACGAATTATCTGTTGTGGGATGGATGCGCTCAAACGACGTTGCAATCCGCCTAGGGTTTCTACGTTAGACATACTGATACTTCCTTCGATTATAGAGACTTTAGAAACAAAAACACGTGCCGAATGATACATGAAAGCGGGTGAAATGACCCGCCTCCCGACTTTTGGATACTAATCTTGATGTGCTTTCACCTGCGGCAAATGCCATACATCACGGTTGTAGTCCATGATGGTGCGGTCACTGGAGAACTTGCCACTGGTCGCGGTATTGATGATACTCATTCGCGTCCAGTTCTCCTCATCTTTGTAAGCCGCATCCACACGCTTCTGAGCATCCACGTAGCTGCGGAAATCTGCCAGCGTCAGCCACGGATCATGTGGATTGAGGATGGATTGCAGGATAGGCTCGAACAAGCCCGGCTCAAACAAGTTGAAATGATTGTTCTTCAGCAACTGGATGACGCGCTTCAAATCATCGTCCGCATTCACGATGGCCCTCGGATCGTAATGGCCGCGAGTCGCCTCGACTTGCTCGGCAGTCAACCCGAACAAGAAGAAATTGTCGTCGCCCGCCTCTTCACGGATCTCGATGTTAGCGCCATCCAAAGTACCGATGGTCAGCGCACCGTTCATCATGAACTTCATGTTGCCCGTACCAGAAGCCTCTTTGCCTGCTGTCGAGATCTGTTCGGACAGATCTGCAGCAGGTGAGATGATCTCCATCGCAGTCACACGATAGTCTGGCAAGAACACTAGTTGCAACAAACCTTTGGTATCTGGATCTTGATTGATGATCTCCGCCACGGCCGTCACCAGACGGATGGTGCGTTTCGCCATCACATAACCAGGGGCAGCCTTGCCACCAATAAGCACACAACGAGGTGTCCAATTTTGGGTGTCACCACGTTTGATGCGGTCATACAGATGGATGACATGCAACACGTTGAGCAGCTGACGTTTGTATTCGTGGATGCGCTTCACTTGCACATCGAACATCGCGTTGGTATCGAACTTCACGCCGCAATCACGCTCGACCAGCGCCGCCAAGCGCTCCTTGTTACCCAATTTGATCGCGCGCCACTTGGCACGGAACGTCTTGTTATCAGCGAACTTGGTCAGCCCACTCAGCTTGGACAGGTCTGTACGCCATTCATCACCGATGGTGTTGTCGATCAACTCACTCATGGCGGGATTGCTCCAAGCCACCCAGCGACGTGGTGTCACGCCATTGGTCTTGTTATTGAATTTGTTTGGCCACAACTCGAAGAAATCATGGAACAAATGTTGTTGTAGCAATTTCGAGTGCAACTCAGCGACGCCGTTGACGGAGTGACAAGCCACGACCGCCAAATAAGCCATACGCACATGTGGCACATGACCTTCTTCGATGATGGACAT
>JBGSWB010000151.1:0-17831 GCA_041752675.1 Sideroxydans sp.
CAGCTTGTGGCTGGTTGTCCGAGTGCAAACATTGCGCAGGAAAGATGGTGCTGCATCTGAAAGACAGCACGTTGCGTTGCCATCACTGCGGAGCGCAACAGCGTGTGCCCCACGCGTGCCCCACCTGTGGTGATGCCGACCTCAAGCCCGTCGGTATGGGTACGCAGCGTATCGAAGAGGCATTGCAGGCGCGCTTCCCTGAGGCGCGCATCTTGCGGGTGGATCGCGACAGCACACGTAACAAAGGTGCATGGGATGCCATGCGCAAACGCATACATGACGGCGAGGCGGACATCCTGGTCGGTACGCAGATGCTGGCAAAGGGGCATGACTTCCCCAATCTGACTTTGGTCGGCGTGTTGAATCCCGATGGTGGTTTGTACAGCGCCGACTTTCGTGCATCAGAAAAACTGTTCGCGCAACTCACCCAAGTCGGTGGCCGTGCTGGGCGTGCAGACAAGGTGGGCGAGGTGATCGTGCAGACCGCGTTCCCGACGCATCCTTTGTTCAATGCTTTGCGGGCGCACGACTATGAGGCATGGGCTCAGATCTTATTAGAAGAACGCCAGTCGGCGGGTTTCCCGCCCTTCATGTTTCAAGTGCTGTTGAGCGCAGAAGCGAAACAAGAAGGGGAGGCATTGGCGTTCCTGAAGCGTGCACGTGTGATCGCTCTGGAGTTAGAAAAGCCAGTCGAAGTGTATGGCGCCATTCCCGCCGCGATGCCTAAGCGTGCCAACCATCATCGTGTCCAATTGCTGGTGCAAAGCGATGCGAGAAGGACTCTGCAAGATTTCCTGCGATCGTGGAAGCCACGCTTGGATGCGATACAAACCAAGCAAATTCGTTGGTCTTTGGACATTGACCCACTGGAATTCTAGGTTTACCCGATAGGGTTATGCCCCTTCTGAATATTAGAAGAATATAATGTACAAGATTTCAATGTTGATACGGAGCAGGAAATGAAAGAGATACAACGCTTCACCCTTGCTGACCTTACGCTTCCCATGAAGACGCTGTTTTCTGGCTACTTGTTGGTGATCGGATTGGGATTGTTGTTCGCAGGCGGGCAAATCATGCTCACGCATGGTATGGCGGATGGCAAAGTCGGATTGTCGGTGGATGACATCGTTTACAGCTATTACGGCAAGCGCGATGAAGGTTCCAAATTGATCGCCAAACTTAACGGCTCAATGAAAGACAATGCCCCTCCTGAAGTTCGTATCGCCATGATCAAGTGGGCAGAAAAAGGTGGGCCACAAGAAGAATGGGATGAAAAGATATCCATGGACGTGGATCAATATTGCGCGCCATGTCATGCGAACATTCCTGGTTTGGCTAACATCACTGACAGGGCAGTGATGGATGAGATGCTCAAGCTAGACGAAGGACAGTCACCCTCCACACTTACCCGTGTGTCCCATATCCACTTGTTCGGCATCTCCTTCATCTTTTTCTTTGTGGGTTGGATATTTACCTATGCAACAGGCATCTCGCAGATAAAAAAGGCAATCATCATCTCAGTACCATTCCTGTTCCTCATCGTGGACGTGTTGTCGTGGTGGTTGACCAAGTGGAATCCTAACTTCGCATGGCTGGTCATCATCGGTGGCTTCGGTTATGGCATGTCTGCTACGGTCATGATCTTTACCTCGCTGTATCAGATGTGGATATTGCCGCGCCGTAAAGCGAGACCCATAGATCCTCCCATGCAGTGAGATAGGCGTGAGTCTTAAGGGTCAACTGATCGAAGCCATCGCCGCCGTCACGGGCGGCGATGGTGTTTTGAAGGGTGATGCCGCGATACCCTATTGCAAAGATTGGCGCGGACGTTATGCAGGCGAGGCCATCGCCGTCGTATTCCCTTCCTCTACGCAACAGGTCAGCGATGTGGTGAAAGTGTGCGTCGCGCAAGGTGTCGCCATCGTTCCTCAGGGTGGCAACACTAGTCTGTGTGGCGCATCGGTGCCATTGGCGAAGGACTGCCAGCAGGTCGTCATCAATCTCTCTCGTATGGATCGTATCCGCGCTGTGGATGCCATCAACTACACCATGACGGTGGAAGCGGGTTGCAAACTGGCTTCGATATACGACGCGTCTGAACAGGTCGATAGATTATTTCCGCTCGGCCTCACTGCAATCGCTCCTCACTGCGAGATCGGTGGCAACCTCTCTACCAATGCAGGCGGCATCGGTGTGCTGCGTTACGGTAGTGCACGCGATCTCGTGCTCGGGCTGGAAGTGGTATTGCCAGATGGGCAGATATGGAGCGGACTGCGCAGCCTGCGTAAAGACAACACCGGTTACGACCTCAAACATCTGTTCCTAGGTGCAGAGGGAACGCTAGGTATCATCACCGCAGCAGTCCTCAAACTTTATCCGCGCCCTAGGTCGATCGCCACGGCTTGCATCGCTGTGCGCGATCCACAAGCAGCGGTCGCACTGTTGTCACATCTGCGCACCACCTGTGGCGATAAGATCAGCGGCTTCGAGATCGTCTCGCGCTCCTGCCTCGATCTCGTGTTCAAACATATCAGCGATACACATGAGCCCTTCAACAGAAAACATGAGTGGATAGTCATCGCTAAGTTGGCGGATGTGCTCGCTACTCCGCTGGACGTTCCATTGCGTGAAGCACTGATGTCTTTTGGTGATGGCATCATCGAGTTCGACATCACCAGTGATGAGACGAAAGCGGAGCGGTGGTGGCGATTGCGCAAGAACATCGCCGAAGCACAAAAGGCCGAAGGCATCAGCATCAAGCACGACGTTTCCGTCCCTATCAGCAGCGTGCCGCAATTCATCACACAAACCAGTGCCGATCTACGCGCTACATATCCCGGTATTCGTATCGTCGCTTTCGGCCACATCGGCGACGGCAACATCCACTACAACATCTCCATGCTCGATGCGTCCAAGAACGTAGCCTTCATTGAGCAACGAGAGCATGATGTTAATCGCATCGTGTATGGGGTGGTGGCTGGGCTTGAAGGTAGCATCAGTGCCGAGCACGGCTTGGGACAGTTGAAGCGCGAGCAGATCACGCATTACAAAGATGCATTCGAGTTGGAGTTGATGCGAAAGATCAAACAAACATTAGACCCGCTCGGCCTGATGAATCCTGGGAAAGTGATCTGATGCGATGGCGACGATGATTGCCTCTGGAGCGGGCAATACGACATAGGGATGTTGTAGAATCAGCCCAACGTTGGGTATGCGTACATATACAGATATTCGGAATCAAATTTCAAATAGAGGATGTCATGAACAAACATATCTTTGCACTCGCAACACTTCTGATCTTTTTGACTGGATGTTCTGAAAAACACGGACCCCAAGATCTTTCTAAATTACCCTTGGACATGGAGGCGGGTAAGGTCGTCGCCCAGAACAGCTGCTCGATCTGCCATGGCATGGATGGCAAGGGTGTGGCAGACAACATCCCCAATCTGGCCGCACAGCTCGAAACCTATCTGCTCAAGGCCGTGCAGAGCTATGACCACGGCAAGCGCGTCGACAGTAGCGGCAATGTCATGAACATCGCGGAAGGGTTGTCTCATCAGCAGTTGCGTAATGTGGTCGGATATTACGCGAGTCTGCCGCCAGTAGTGAATCCGCAGTCCAAAGTGAAGGCAGAATATTCCTACTATGAGCGCGGCAAGACGTTGAGCAAGCCCTGCGCAGCTTGTCATGGGGAAGATGGGAACACTACGGTCGGTGGCGTTCCGCGCTTGGCCGGACAACATCCGCAATACATCATCAAGGCAGTCAAGTCTTATCATGACGGTACGCGCACGATGCCCTCGATGCATGCCAAGCTTGATGCACTGAGTCCCGCCGATATTGAGAACATCGCTATCTACTTTGCGCTGAACGCACCCAAGTCGCCTTCCAGCAAAGCTGCCAATTCGCATGAGGGCACGCAATTCATCAGTTCCTGTGTCAAATGTCACGGTGCATCGGGTTCTGGCGATGATTTGAGTGTTCCCAATCTGGCCGGACAAAATGTGAAATATCTCAATACGGTGATCAAATCGTATCGCGACAGTGTGCGTGATCATAAAGTGATGCATCAGGCACTCGCCGGACTGAAAGATAGCGAGATCAACCAGATCGCGACCTACTTTGCGACGGAGCCGCCTGCGCAGACCAGCTTTGCCCCGCCCGAGACGATCAACTCCCTGGTGCAGAAATGTGATCTCTGCCACAGCCTCGGCAGCACCAACCCAGATATGTTGACGCCCAAGTTGAGCGGCCAGAATCGCGCGTATCTGATCAACGCGATGACCACCTATCGAGATGGAGATCGCGGTAATTCCGCGATGCACTCGATCAGTTCGGCGATGCTATTCGATGCCACCATAGAAGGATTGGCGGAACATTATTCATCGCAACAAGCAAAATAAGGTCGCCCTTTGGGCGGCAAAATATTCAGTCTTAAATATCAGGAGAAATAAAATGAAAACCAAAGTCTTACTTTCAAGTGCAATTTTGCTGGTCTCCGCATTCGTAGCTACAGGTGCGCAAGCTGCTGTGGATGATGCGAGTGCGAAGAACCTGCTGAATGAGAATGGATGTTTGAATTGCCATGATGTGACCAAGACCAAGACGGCTCGCTCATATAAGAAGATCGCGGCTGAACGCAAAGGTAAAGCGGATGCCGAAGCGGCGATCACCAAGCACCTCACAAAGCCAAGCACAGTCAAGATCGGCGAAGATATGATTGATCATCCACAAGTCGAAGCTGATCCAGCGCAGGTGAAGAATCTGGTCAAATGGATCCTGTCGCGTTGATGTGATCGTTACGGGGGCGTAGGCTGTAGCGCTGTGCCGCCCGTCGGTCACACTGGACGTATTGAATGACGCTCCAAACAGTCTGGAAGAAAAAATGAAAACCCTCGTGCTGTTCTCGTCTTTGCCAAGAGGCTTAGGTCTGTTGGCTCTTCTTGTTGCGACTTGGTTCTCGAGCGCTTCGCTTGTACTGGCTGCGCCCGATCAGATCTCGTCAAAGAATGCATCTTGCCTCTCATGCCATGACGGTAAGAGTGCCAAACATACGAAGGATGCGAATGGAGAGAAACGAGAGCTACATGCTGTTCCTCCAGAAAAATTTCAGAAGAGCGTACATGCGAATGTCGCTTGTGTGACTTGCCACGTGGAGATCAAAGATGGCCAAACGCCACACAAGATCTCGGCGGCGGCCAAAAAACCAGATTGTGCGGAATGCCACATCTCTTTATGGGTGGCAGCATTACGTGAAGGCAAGCTCGAAGTGAAGCCTGGGCTGAGTGTGGTGATGCGCAACATCGAAGTCTACAAACAGTCATCGCACGCCAAACCCAATGCAGATGATCCCGATGTGCCGAATGCCACCTGCCATGACTGTCATGACGATCATACTTTCAACGTCGCTCCGAGTGGCTCTGCAGAGCACGATGAGTGGCACCACGACACACCTAAAGTCTGTGGCGAGAATTGCCATGAAGGACAGCTGGGGCAGTATGTCAGTTCGGTTCATGGCAAGGAGTTGCTACAGAACAACAATCACAAGGCGGCGGCCTGCATCGATTGTCATACGACACACGCGATAGGCAGCCCCGCGGCATCACCGATCAAGTTGGAGATCACCAAGAACTGCGGCGGCTGTCATGAAGAGAACTTCAAGACATACCTTGCGACCTATCACGGGCAAGTGAGTGCGCTTGGCTATGCATACACGGCTAAGTGTTTCGATTGTCACGGCAGTCATGATGTGCGTAGGACGGATGATCCGAAGTCCAAGGTGCACCCAGACAAGCGATTGAAGACTTGCCAGAAATGTCATAGCGATAAGAAGCCTGGCATGAACAACGCCACGGAAGGCTTCTTGACGTTCAGTCCACACGCCAATAGTCACGACTTCGCAAAATATCCGCAGATGTGGATCGTGACCAAATTCATGATCGCGCTATTGATAGGTGTGTTCCTCTTCTTCTGGCTGCATTCCGCACTCTGGTATTACCGCGAATGGAAAGAGCAGAAAGAGGGCAAAGTAGTGTCCTACATCCGTGCGGGCGATCTGCCTGTGGATGAGAAGAAGTTCTTCCAGCGTTTCCCATGGGGTTGGCGCGTCGCCCATCTGCTGTTCGCTTTGGTCACCATGACTCTGGTGTTGACCGGCACGATGGCGTTGTTCGCTGAATCAGCTTGGGCGCCCGTGGTCGCGCAGTGGTTGGGTGGGCCGCATACGATCAATCACATCCACCGCATCGTTGCGAGTCTGTTCGTCGCCATCTTCTTCACGCACTTCGTGTACGTGATGCAGAAGTTGTTGCGTGACAAGAACTTCCGTTGGTTCGGCCCCGACTCGTTGATCCCGAATTGGAAGGATCTCAAGGATTGCTACGGCATGTTCAAGTGGTTCTTCGGCAAGGGGCCGAAGCCGATGTTCGACCGTTGGACCTATTTCGAGAAGTTCGACTATTGGGCTGTGTTCTGGGGCGTCACCATCATCGGCACCAGCGGTTTGATGCTGGCGCTGCCGCACGTGACAGCGACCTATCTGCCGGGCTGGGTGTTTAATGTGGCGACCGTGGTGCATGCCGAGGAAGCATTCCTTGCAGCCGTGTTCTTGTTCACGGTCCACTTCTTCAACAACCACTTCCGTCCGGACAAATTGCCGCCACCCGACATCGTCATGTTCACCGGCGCGCAATCTTTGGATGAGTTCCGCCGCGACCACCCAGCGCAATATCAACGCCTTGTTGATACGGGTGAATTGGAAAAGCACTTGGTCGATGCACCGTCCATGCCCATGACGTTGGCATCGAAGATACTCGGCATCGTGCTGATCCTGTTCGGGCTGACGTTGCTGACCTTAGTGGCTATTGGCTTCTTCGGTGGGGCATAAAGTGTAAAGATCGAGTGAGTGGCCAACCCGGCGGGGCGGTCATTCATACAATCACAGTAAAGGAGGTGTGCAATGGCAAACCAACCAGAGATCACCAACATGGCTCTGTTCTGCGATTTCGAGAACGTGGCGCTGGGCGTGCGCGACGCCAAGTATGCGCAGTTTGACATCAAGAAAGTGCTGGAACGCCTGCTGCTGAAGGGCGGCATCGTGGTGAAGAAAGCCTATTGTGACTGGGAGCGTTACAAGGAATTCAAGGCAACCATGCACGAGGCCGCCTTCGAGCTGATCGAGATCCCGCACGTAAGGCAAAGCGGCAAGAACTCCGCCGACATCCGCATGGTCGTTGATGCACTCGACCTTTGCTACACCAAAGCCCACATCGACACCTTCGTCATCATCAGCGGCGATTCTGACTTCTCGCCGCTGGTCTCCAAACTGCGCGAGAACAACAAATACGTCATCGGCATCGGCGTGAAAGATTCCACCTCCGATCTGCTCTCCGCAAACTGCGACGAATTCATCTTCTACGACGACCTCGTGCGCGTGCAGGAAGCGAAGAAGAAACAGGCCGCCAAGAAAGCACCGGCCAAGAAGAAGGCAGAAGCAACCAAGCCTACGGAAGACAAAGGCGACGAAGACAAGAAACAGGAAGCGATGGACTTCCTGGTCGAGACCGTCGAAGGCCTCATCTCCGAACGCGGCTCGGACGAGAAGCTCTGGGGCTCCATGGTCAAACCCACCATGCAACGCCGCCGTCCCGGCTTCAATGAGTCGTATTACGGCTATCGCTCCTTCCGCGAGCTGGTGGAAGATGCGCAGAAGCATAAGCTGGTGGTGCTGGTGAAGGATGAGAAATCGGGGCAGTACACGATTCGATTGCCGGCGGCGGATTGACGTGATTGAAAAGCCGCTCCTCTAATTTGTACTACTCTGGAGCAGAGATGTATGGCGCGAAATGACGGCAAAGAATTTGAAGAATTATTGCGGGAAATATATTCAGCTTTAACGGCGAATGATTGTTACTCGACTGTTGAGAAAAATATTCAGTTACCGGGGGCTGATGGGCCGCGTCAAATTGATGTGCTCATTAGGAGTGAGGTTGCGGGAATGCCTCTAATGACTGTTATCGAATGTCGCGATTTCAACAAGAAACTAGATGTTACGGCGGTTGACGCATTTCAATCGAAGCTTGTTGATGTTGGAGCAAATAAAGGCGTACTTGTTGCCAGAAAAGGATTCTCTGGCACTGCGATACATAAAGCAAAACGTGTAGGTATTACGTTGTGTACCGCATCGAACGCTCACGAAATCCTTTTGTCGTTGGGCATCCAGCTGCCTGTGGTAGTAACTGAAATTGCTGCACAACTCTCGGGATGTCATGGGACGTTAAAATTAGATCGCGGCGATACGTTTGAAACTACGGCAATATTTACGGTTAATGATAAGTGGCTTCCAGCTATTTTTCGAGATGAAGTATTGCGTGAATTATTTAAGTGCCCTCTTCAAGGCGGAAGCGTCGAATGGATACCGCATTAATTTCCCCCCCTTATTTTATTCGTGATGTAGAGGGGCGGGCGCACACCATTGAAAATCTCAGCATTCCAGTATCGGTAGTAGCGACACACTTTTTTGGCTATCTTAACAACCTTCCTGAGGTTGTGGCGCTGCACAACATTGCAGATAGCTCAACTCATGTAATCCTAAAAGTAGAAGATATTCCTTCTATCAAGCAAAGGTTGGTTAAGTATGATGACCAATCACGAATACCAAATGTTCATGCGGTGTCAATGGTGGCGGTGGCGGTGCCAACTACTCTTGAAAGAGTTACTTTCTCCGCGAAAAACATAGAGACGGGGGAGATGCTAACCGCCACTTCCCATGGATCGCACAATCCACACAACTGATGGAGTAATTAGAGGCACGTTCGCAAACAACTTACTACCCCTCAAATGCTATAATCCGCGCCTCTTTTGAAGGCGTAAAAGCAATGTCCGCAGTCCTGAATTTCAAATCCCATCTGACCGATCTGTTCGCGCAAGCTTTGCGCACCGTCGCTCCCGAACACGAAGGGGCGACCGTCCTCATCGAGCGCCCCAAACAAACCTCGCATGGCGATTACGCTTGTAATCTGGCGATGCAGTTGGCCAAGCCATTGCGCAAATCGCCACGCGACATCGCCAATGCGCTGATCGCTGCTTTGCCAAAGTCTGATGTGGTGGAGAAGGTGGAGATCGCGGGCGCGGGCTTCATCAACGTCTTCATCACCAAGGCCGCCAAACAAGAGGTGGTGCGTGGTGTGCTGCAAGCGTCGACGAGCTATGGCCGAATCAATGCGGGCGCAGGCAAGAAGGTCGGCGTGGAGTTCGTCTCCGCGAATCCGACGGGGCCGTTGCACGTTGGTCATGGTCGCGGTGCGGCGGTGGGTGATTGCCTGTGCAGCGTGTTGGATGCTGCGGGCTGGGATGTGACGCGCGAGTTCTATTACAACGACGCAGGTGTGCAGATCGACAACCTCACCTTGTCGGTGCAACTGCGCTGCAAGGGCGTCACACCGGATGACCCTTCGTGGCCGGAAAGTGGATATCGCGGTGATTACATCGCCGACGTGGCGCGCGCCTATCTGGCAAAAGAGAGCATCGTCTCCAGCGATCAGAACATCACTGGAAAAGGCGATGTGAACGACGCCGAAGCCATCCGTCATTTCGCCGTCGCCTATCTGCGCCGCGAACAAGACTTGGACTTGCGCGCGTTCGGCGTCGAGTTCGATGTGTTCTCCTTGGAGTCTGCGCTCTACACCGAAGGCAAAGTCGAGGCGACGGTGCAGAAGCTCATCGCCAGCGGCCACACCTACGAACAGGAAGGAGCGCTGTGGTTGCGCACCACTGATTTCGGTGACGACAAAGACCGCGTGATGCGCAAGACCGATGGTGGCTACACCTACTTCGTGCCTGACGTCGCCTACCATTTGGAAAAGTGGAAACGTGGCTTCGTGCGCGTCATCAACGAGCAAGGCTCCGACCACCACAGCACCATCACGCGCGTGCGCGCGGGTCTGCAAGCATTGGATGAAGGTATCCCCAAAGGTTGGCCGGACTACGTGTTGCACCAGATGGTGACCGTGTTGAAGAACGGCGAAGAAGTGAAGATCTCCAAACGTGCGGGTAGCTACGTCACCCTGCGCGATTTGATCGACGAAGTAGGTTGTGATGCCACACGTTACTTCCTCGCAGCGCGTCATCCTGATTCGCAACTGGTGTTCGATATCGATCTCGCGAAATCGCAGAGCAACGACAACCCCGTGTACTACATCCAATACGCTCATGCGCGTATCAGCACCGTATTGGGGCAGTGGGGCGGTGAACGCGCGGCCTTGTTGAATGCCGACGTGAGTATCTTGGATAGCGAGTACGAGACAGCGTTGCTGCAGCGCATGATCGATTACCCGCAAGTGATCGAGACAGCGGCAGAAGACCTTGCACCACATCTGGTCGCCTTCTACCTCAAAGAGTTGGCGGCTGATTTCCACAGCTATTACAATGCCTCGCGCTTCTTGGTCGAAGACGAGAAGGTCAAGCTGGCACGGTTGGCATTGATCGCCGCCGTAGCGCAAACGATCAAGAATGGTTTGGCACTGTTGGGCGTGAGTGCGCCTGACAAGATGTAAGTACATAAAGGAACGGACATGGCTAGAGCGGGTAACACAGGCAGTGGCGGCGGAGCTACAAAATCCAAAGTCGTGGCGGGGATGGTCATCGGCATCGTGTTGGGTGTTACGTTCGCGGGTTTCGTGGCATGGTATGTGTTAGCAAAGAACCCTGCCTCCTTCACGAATAAGGAGTTACGTGAGCCACCCAAGATGACACCACAAGTCGCACCTGTTCCAACGAATCCTCCTGTGGCGGCTTCGGCTGTAGGTGGGCAGAACTTCGAGTTCTACAAAGAGTTGCCAGACAAGCCTGAGGGGGGCGCGACCAAGAAAGTCGTCACCAAACCGCAAGCACCTGTCGTCAACCCACCAGCCAAAGCAGCCGTTGATGGCGCGCTGTATTTCGTCCAAGCAGGCTCTTTTCAAAATGCCGACGATGCAGAGAAACTAAAAGCGAAGTTGGCACTCGTAGGCATGGAAGCCAGCGTGCAGAAAGCTGACATTCCGGGCAGGGGCGTATTCCATCGGGTGCGTCTTGGTCCATACAAGGGAGTGGCAGAAGCGAATGCCACCATCGCAAATTTGAAGCAGAACGGTATCAGCAACGCGACTGCGTTGCATGCCCAGTGATCACAGGAGATTAAGGATGAATCTGTTTGCTAAGTTCTTTGCAGTCGTCGTTTTATTGTTCGCGACACAGGCACAAGCTGAAGTGGTGGCCGGACGTGATTACAAATTACTGAATCCAGCACAGCCCACCAGTAGCGGTAGCAAAGTCGAAGTGCTTGAGTTCTTCTTCTACGGCTGTTCGCATTGTTATCACCTGCACGGTCCATTGAGCAAATGGGAAGAGAAGTTGCCCAAGGATGTGAGTCTGCAACTGGTGCCAGTGATCTTCCGTGATTCATGGGAACCTATGGCACGTGCGTTCTACGCGCTGGAATCCATCGGCCAGCGTGAGAAATTGCATAACGACTTGTTCGAAGCATGGAACGTCTACAACTCCGACTTGAGCGATGCAGGAAAGATCACCGACTTCGTGGCCAAGCGTGGCGTGGATAAAGCCAAGTTCTCTGCGGCATATAACTCCTTCTCGCTGCAAAGCAAAGTCGCACGCAGCAACCAGATGGTGCAAGCGTTCGGCATCCGTGGCACACCCACCATCGCAGTCGATGGCAAATACATCATCACCGGTCTGGAGCCAGCAGACACGATCCGCGTGTTGGATGAAGTCATCAAGATCGCACGTAAGGAACGCCAAGCGAATAAACGCTAATGCGTGTCGTCATCAGTGGCGCGTCGAGTGGCATCGGTCTAGCCCTCACGCGCCATTATCTTGAGTGCGGCGCATCCGTTGCCGCCTTCGCCCGTCGTGGCGAGTTGTTGCAAACCCTCGCAACTGAATTCCCTGATCAAGTCCATTGCTACACGCTCGATGTGTGTGACGCGACTGCCATCCAACTAGCTGCACAAGATATTATTCAGAAAGTCGGTGTGCCCGATATCGTCATCGCCAATGCCGGCGTGAGCGTCGGCACACTCACCGAATACGCAGAAGACCTTGATGCGTTCAAGCAAGTGATGGACATCAACGTGCTGGGCATGGTGAACACCTTCCAGCCCTTCGTAGAAGCGATGCGAACCAAGCTCCCTCTCCCACTGGGGGAGGCTCGGCCTGTCCTGAGCTGGTCGAAGGAGGGTGGGGGAACACTCTTTACTCCAACGCTCGTCGGTATCGCCAGCGTCGCAGGCTTCCGTGGTCTGCCCGGTGCTAGTGCCTACTCGGCGTCTAAGGCAGCAGCCATCTCCTATCTGGAATCGTTACGCGTCGAGATGCGCGGCAGTGGCGTGAAGGTCGTCACCATCGCACCGGGTTACATCAAGACACCGATGACCGACATCAATCCCTATCCCATGCCCTTCATTCTCGCGCCCGAAGAAGCGGCGCGACGCATGGCGGGCGTCATCGAACGTGGCTGTTCCTTCGCCGTCGTGCCGTGGCAGATGGGTATCGTAGGGTGGCTGATGCGACGGTTGCCTAATTGGCTGTATGACCGACTGTTCGCTAACGCGCCGCACAAACCGCGTGGCTTGCTGAAGAGATAACTATTCCGTCATTCCCGCGAAAGCGGGAATCCAGTAATCAAACAGTTCCGCGAAGCGGACAAAACCTAAAGATGCTGTCTCGCTACGCGAGGATTTTTGACTGTCTGGATTCCCGCTTTCGCGGGAATGACAAAACTGAAGAAGTTGATAAATATGGCGATCTACAAACGATTCCAAAACGGCGGTGTCCCTGAATATCTGGCGCGACATTATTGGTGGGCCTACCTGTGGCGTAGAAGCATCTGGTTCTTCGATCACCAGCCCATCATCAACGCCATCCTGTTCGGCCAATACGAGAAGCTGATGCAAAAGACCCTCGCGCATGTGGAGCGCAAGCCGGGGGCGAAGCTGCTGCAACTCACCTGCGTGTACGGCAAGCTCACGCCATCACTGCTACACCACACCGACAACGAAGTGCATCTGTGCGATGTGGCGATAGGCCAGTTGGAACTAGCGCGCAGCAAGACCACGGATGTGGCAGACCGTTGTTTGCTCACGCGCATGAACGCCGAATCGTTGGGCTACGCCAATGACGCATTCGACCAAGTCATCCTGTTCTTCCTCTTCCACGAACTGCCGCGCGAGGCACGTCAACATGTGTACGACGAGATCGCGCGTGTAGTGAAACGCGGCGGCTCGGTACTCATCACAGAATACGGCGACACCCCGCGTGGACACCTGCTGTATCGCTTCTGGCCGACTCGCTGGATCATCGGCTATCTGGAACCCTTCCTGCCTGGCTTCTGGCAGGAAGATGTGAAGGAGAAATTGAGTGCTGCGTTATTGCGTCAAGGAAAGACATTGGCGGGGGCGCCAAAAGTTGAACATTGCTTCGCTAACTTCTATCGAGTGATGAGATATGACGTGAATCGATAAAACGATTCATCGAGCTCTTATTTATTCACCACCGCACCCACGATCTGCACTTGGTACAAAGCCAATTCTTGTTCTGTCTGCACATGTACTCCACTCACTTGCACATGGCCTTGTTGGTTGGATGCGATGCTTGATGGGATAGATAGTAGTTGGCTTTGTGCGACGGGTTGGCGTGTGGTCGCATCTAGCTGTACGACGCGCACTTGCACGTTGCTGACGGTCTCGGCGGTGGGGTTCTCTACCACGGCGTAGACATTGCCTTTGGCATCTGCTTGCACGCCGCTCAGCAGATATTTTCTTGGATTCCTCGGTAGGTCTAGGCGCGTGAAGCTGGCGGCGGAGAATTGTCCTGCGCTGGAGTCTGAGCCAGCCGCAGCGCCGTAATTCTTCATCGCTGTGTTGATGTCGCCGCGCGACTCCGCCAGTATGCCTAGCAGTGCGTGAGCCGGTGCGGTGGGTAGTAGTGAATTGCTTTTGCTTAGTGCCACTTCGGCTTCGGGATTGCGTCCCAGATTCTTGAGTGCGATACCGCTTTGCAGGTGTGGGCGGAAATATTCAGGCTGCATCTGAATCGCACGTTCGTAGAAGGGCAGTGCGCCAGCGCTGTCCTTTTGCGAGAGTGAGATGTCGCCCAACAACTCTTGGAAGCGTGCTTCGCGCGGTTCGCCTGCCACCGCTTTTTTCGCAAGTGTGGTCGCCTTGGTCGTATCACCTTTGCTTAACGCCTGTACGCCTTGGTCATACGCACTGTATGCAGGGCGGGTCGCTTTCAATTTACCCACTTTCTTCGCATATACCTCGCGTCCCCATTCGCCGCCTTCACCCAATGCGGCGAGCGTGGCTTTGTTGGCGGCGACGCGTTCGGGCGAAGGCGGATGGCTGGCGAACAATCCCGAGATGAAGTCAGATTGTTTGCCTTCGCTCAGTCGCACGAAGGTCTCTTGTAAGGTGACCGCAGCGCGCGGGTCGTAGCCTGCACGTTTCATGTAGATCATGCCGTATTTGTCGGACTCAGATTCCGCTTCACGTCCAAACTTGGTGGAGATAAGTTGCGAGCTGAGTTGTGCCGCACCCACCGCCAGATTGGCGTAGCTCTTGTCTTGTGTGTAGATGCCCGTGGCAAGCACCGCACCTTGCAACAACATGCCCGACTCCATGCCTTTTGCGCCGTGGCGTGCCGCAGCGTGCACGATCTCGTGGCTCAACACGGCAGCCAATTCTGCCTCGCTGTTCAATTCGTACAACAGTCCGCGATTGAAAGCGATCTTGCCTCCCGGCATCGCCCACGCGTTAGGCACGGAGTCGTTCAGCACCACGAATTCATAGGGGAGTTTGCGGTCGGCGACGGCAGCGAGTTTGTTGCCCACGCTTTGCACGTAGGCGGTCAACTCAGGGTCGATGATGTAGTCGCCGCCTTGTTGTTGGCGGGCGGGCGCGTAGTTCTGCTGGCCTATCGCGATCTCTTGCGATTCGGAGACGAACTGAAGCTCGCGCTTGCCAGTGACGGGATTGGTGCCGCAGGCGCTCAGCAATAAAGAAGTGATTACGACTACCAGAATAGAACGCAACATGGTTTCCCCTCGAATTGATGGCGCTGCACGCGCCGTGAACTTAACCCGCCAGTTTCTTCTTCAATACCTCGTTCAACTGCGCCGGATTGGCTTTGCCTTGGCTTGCTTTCATTGCCGCTCCTACGAAGAAGCCGAACAGCTTGTCTTTGCCACTACGATATTCAGCCACCTTCTCAGCATTGGCTGCCATGACGCCATCCACGATCGCTTCGATAGCGCCGCTGTCAGAGACTTGCTTGAGGCCTTTCGCTTCGATGATGACGTCTGCATCACCACCTTCCGCCCACATCGTGCGGAACACTTCTTTCGCGCCTGAGTTGGAGATGGTGCCATCGGTGATGCGCATTAGCATGCCGCTGAGTTGTAGTGCGGTGATTGGGCATTGCGTCATGTCCAGACCGTCGCGATTCAGCTGCGCACTCACTTCGCCGAGGATCCAGTTCGCGCAACTCTTTGCTGCGAATGTATCAGCAGAAGGGGCGGCATTAGTATTAATAGCACTGCGTACTTGTGACAATAATGAATTAACTGCGCTCTCGAAGAAATCCGCCATCTCGCGCGATGCTGTGAGGAAACGAATATCGGCAGAGGACAATCCGTTGTCTCCACCGAACTCTATCATGAACCTTGAATATTTTTGTTGTTGCAGTTCCGGCAACGTTGCGCGAATCTGTTCTTTCCATTCCTCACTGATCTCCAGCGGCAACAGATCGGGATCGGGGAAGTAACGATAGTCGTGCGCATCTTCTTTGCTGCGCATCGCGCGCGTCTCGCCCGTATCGGGATTGAACAGGATGGTGGCTTGTTGCACCTTGCCGCCATTCTCAATCGTGTCGATCTGCCATTGCACTTCGTAGTCGATGGCCTGCTGCATGAACTTGAACGAGTTCAGATTCTTGATCTCGCGGCGTGTGCCCAGCGGTTGGCCGGGTTTGCGCACCGACACGTTCACGTCACATCGGAACGATCCTTCCTGCATATTGCCATCGCAGATGCCGATCCAGCGCACCAACGTGTGCAGCGCCTTCGCATAAGCAACCGCCTCGGCAGCGGAACACATGTCGGGTTCGGACACGATCTCCAGCAGCGGTGTGCCCGCGCGGTTCAAGTCCACGCCCGTCACACCTTGTGATTCACCGTGAACGGATTTGCCTGCGTCTTCTTCCAAGTGCGCGCGTGTGATGCGTACGGTCTTCTCGTAAGGCTTTGCATTACCCGAAAGCGGTTCAACTTGGATGGTCAACGCGCCTTGGCCGACCACGGGCAGATCGAACTGGCTGATCTGGTAGCCCTTGGGTAGGTCGGGGTAGAAATAATTCTTGCGCGCGAACACCGAGCGCGGCGCGATGTGCGCGCCCGTCGCTAGGCCGAACTTGATGGCGCGTTCCACCGCGCCTTTGTTCAACACGGGCAACACGCCCGGCAAGGCTAAGCTCACGGCATCCGCTTGCGTGTTCGGTTCCGCGCCGAACGCAGTCGATGCGCCGGAGAAAATTTTAGTGTTGGTCGAGAGCTGGGTGTGCACTTCCAGTCCGATGACGATTTCCCAAGTCATATTTCTAACCCCTATTTGCCACAGAGCACACAGAGATCACAGAGGGAGTGCAGAGGTATTTCTCTGTGTACTCTGTGATCTCTGTGGCTAATCGTTTTTAAATTCCGTTCGGCAACTTCGTGTGCCAGTCGGTCGCCAGTTGATATTGGTGCGCCACGTTCAGCATGCGCGCTTCGTCGAAATAGTTGCCGATGATCTGCAAGCCGACTGGCATATTGTTGTCACCGAAGCCGCAGGGGATAGACATGCCGGGCAAGCCCGCCAAGTTCACCGCGATGGTGTAGATGTCGGACAGATACATCTGCACAGGATCGTCGCCCTTCTCGCCCAATTTGAACGCGGTGGAAGGTGAGGTCGGCCCCATGATGACGTCGCAATGTTTGTAGGCTTCTACGAAATCTTGCGCGATGAGGCGACGTATCTTTTGCGCTTGCAGGTAATACGCGTCGTAGTAGCCGTGGCTCAACACATAGGTGCCGATCATGATGCGGCGCTGTACTTCCGCACCGAAACCTTGCGCACGACTCTTCTCGTACATGTCGGCAAGGTCGGTGTATTCGGGCGCGCGGTAACCGTAGCGCACGCCGTCGAAGCGCGACAGGTTGCTCGATGCTTCTGCGGGAGCCAGCACGTAATACACGGGGATAGAGAGCCGTGTGTTAGGCAGGCTGATATCGACGATGACCGCGCCCAGTTCCTTGTATTCCGCTATGGCCGCTTCGACGGCTTTCGCCACATCGCCGCCCAAGCCTTCGGCGAAGAACTCTTTGGGGATGCCGATGCGCAGGCCGTTCAGTGGCTTGTTCAGATCGCGTGCGTAGTCTTCCTTGTCGCGTTGCAACGAAGTGGAATCGCGTTCGTCGAAACCAGCCATGGTGTTCAGCATCAACGCCAGATCTTCCGCGTTACGTCCCATCGGACCTGCTTGGTCGAGGCTGGAAGCGAAGGCGATCATGCCGTAGCGTGAGACCACGCCGTAGGTTGGTTTTAGGCCAGAGATGCCGCACAGCGCGGCAGGTTGGCGGATAGAGCCGCCGGTGTCGGTGCCAGTTGCTGCCGCACACAGACGCGCTGCGATGGCAGAAGCCGTGCCGCCGGAAGAGCCGCCGGGTACGCGCGCCTTGTCCCATGGATTCTTCACGATGCCGTAGTGCGAGGTCTCGTTGGAGGAGCCCATGGCGAACTCGT
>JBGSWB010000152.1:0-2036 GCA_041752675.1 Sideroxydans sp.
CGAGAGCAGCATCCCCGGTGTAGCACCGGATGCTTTGCTGGCGGCGGCAGGCACGCGCGGTGTGGTGGTGAATGTCGGTCACGCGCAAGAGATGCCAAATGAAGAGATCTATCTGGTGCGCTTCGAGATGGATGCGGAAGGTACGTTGGCTGAGCCCATCGGTTGTTTGACTGACGAGCTGACTGGGCTGAGTTAACGATGAGCGATCCCCGTGTTGCTACCGTGCTGAGTTATCACACGCGAAGCAAACATGCGTTGGATCGGTATGCCGCAGGTCCCGGTACGCTGGATTGGGACGCACAACCGAAGGCATTCCGTGATTGGCAAGGTGCTGCGCAGATCACGCTGCCGCGTGCGATCACTGTGCCAGATATCCCATGGGGTGCGCTGTCTGCGCCACGCGCGCCTTTACCTATAAACGATCAAAACCTAGGTTCTCTGTTGCGCTTGTGCGTCGGCCTCACCGCGTGGAAAGAATATGGCGGTTCGCGTTGGTCATTGCGCGCACATCCTTCATCCGGGAACCTACATCCTACCGAGACTTGGTTGATCGCGGCCAAGGTGGAGGGTTTGGCCGACGGTCTGTATCACTATCAGAACCTGCATCATTGTTTGGAACGCCGAGCTTGGGGTGGTGATGTGCAGGCTGGCGGTGTGTGGCTGGGTTTCAGTTCCATCCATTGGCGTGAGGCTTGGAAATACGGTGAACGCGCTTTTCGATATTGCCAGCTTGATATGGGGCATGTGCTGGCGGCCGTGAGTTATGCGGCAGTGTTGCATGGTTGGAAGCCGCGTCTTTTGAATAGCGATTCAGCGATGACTGCTCGACGTCTCGGCGTGGATCGCGCGGCTGATTTTGAGGGTGTCGAAAGTGAAGATGCAGAAGTCATCCTTGCGCTAGATGCCAGTGACGCGATACCGAGTGATTGGACGCAGTGGTCAGGCAAGCCCAGTTTGCTCGATGCGCGCCCTTTGTATCAATGGCCGGTGATCGAAGAAGTCGCTGTAGCGACACGCGGTGCTGTTCCTGCATCTCAAATGCTGTCTCCAGCGGCGACGCGGCTGCAAGATGAGAACGACATCAGCGCAGCACAAGTCATCTTGAAGCGGCGTAGCGCACAGGCGTTTGACGGTGTGTCGGTGATGCCGATGGCTGTGTTCAGGCGCATCCTCTCCAGCTTGCTACCCAGCGGTTCGCCAGTTTGGGATGTGTGGACGACTGCGGCGCGCGTGCATCCGGTGCTGTTGGTACATCGTGTCGAAGGTGTCGCACCTGGCGTGTATGTGCTGCCGCGAAACGGAGCGACACAGGAGTCGTTGCGCGCCGCGTTCCGCGAGACGTTCACCTGGGAAGCGGTCGATTCGGAATTGCCTTTGTATCAACTGATCGCCGCTCGCGCCGGTAAGACGGCGCGCACGCTCTCCTGCCATCAGGACATCGCCACACAATGTGCGGTCACTTTCATGATGATCGCCGAGTTCGCCGAGCCAATCGCCGCAGATCCGGTGGCGTATAGACATCTGCATTGGGAGGCGGGCATGTTGGGACATGTCATCACACTGGAAGCGGAAGCTGCTGGATGGCGCGGCACTGGCATCGGTTGCTTCTTTGATGACGCGGTGCATGAGGTGCTGGGCATCAAAGACGATACCTTTCAGGTGATCTACCACTATGCAGTCGGTATGGCGCTGGATGATCCGCGTATATCGACCTTACCTGCTTACGAATAATGGGGGCCTCTCTAAATCCAAATTTCGTCGCAATACTGCGTTGCTCACGAAAAATCACTCCTTACATATTTCATATATGCCGCGTCGCGATTTTTCATTCGCGCCTTGTCTTGCTTAGAACTTTGAATTTATAGAAGCCCCCAAAAGGTATGCGCATGAACGATAGCGAATTGAAATGTTGGTTGCTCCAATCCGGATTCAATGTGGACGAGCTGAATATCGAGGTCGCCTCGGTCAATGGCACTACCCCGTTGATGCATGCAGCTCGATTGGGAGATATCGAAGCCCTTGCTGCGCTGTTGGCG
>JBGSWB010000153.1:0-8291 GCA_041752675.1 Sideroxydans sp.
AGTCGTTGAAACTCCGGCAGCGAGCGCGGGAACGACAGATCGTCTCGCTCAAGTACGTCGATAACCATGATTATTCCACTTGGGGGCAGATACTCAACATACTACCGCTAGTGGATGTCTGTGACAACCGGATAAGCACGCTTGGTTCCAGTATGGCTGCTGTTCAAAGCTTGGCGTAACACAAAACAAGCTGAAGCCGAAAAAGCACAAAAGTAAGAATTAGCATTTGAAAAAGGAGGAGAGTTCGCTCTCCTCCTTTTTCATTCTGTGCAAAATATCACTGAAGCGGTTTTGCCCAAGCAGTAGAATCGTTCCGATGTTGTTTTGAAATCCAGCCAGAGATTGGATAAATCCCTTCCATTTAGGAGTGTGAGCGTGAACCAAGAAGTTGAGAAAAAAGAGCCCGGTGAAGTCACCAGCATCTATAACGAGTTCGAGACGTGGACTTGGACGGTCAATCTCGGTGACAAGAAGATTCACGCGAAACGCATGCCTGGATTCTTTCGCACTTTTAAAGATCGTGCGCAGCTTGCTTTGTGGCTCCCCTTCTTCTTTTTGCCCTATCTGCGCTGGAATGGACAGCAGGCGATTTTGTTCGATATTGATCATCGCCAATTCCACTTCTTCAGCCTTACCGTGTTGCCGCAAGACATCTGGATGTTGTCGCTGATCTTATTGGTCGCCGCGATGACTTTGTTTGCGGTGACTTCGGTGGCTTCACGCGTATGGTGCGGCTATTTCTGTTTCCAGACCGCTTGGACAGACTGGTTCACATGGCTGGAAGAAAAATTCGAAGGCAATCCGACAGCGCGACGAAAATTGGATGCGGCTCCATGGGATCTCGATAAGATCAAGAAGAAGAGCCTCAAACATCTTTCTTGGTGGCTTCTAGCATTGCTCACTGGGATCAGCTTCTCGATTTGGTTCGTCGATGCATTTGATTACTGGAACAAGCTCATTCACTTCCAACTCCCAATGGTGGGATGGGTGACATTGGCGGCTTTCTTTGTGGGTACTTACATCTTGGCGGGTTTTTTGCGTGAACAGACCTGCTTCTGGCTGTGTCCCTATGCCCGTATTCAAGCGGTGATGAATGATTCACAGACCATTCTGCCGACATATGACTACACACGTGGCGAACCGCGTGGCAAGATCAGACGTGGCGGTGAAGTAGTCGCCCCACAGGGTGATTGCATCGATTGTTTCCAATGCGTGCAAGTTTGCCCGACTGGCGTGGATATTCGTAACGGACAGCAACTGGGCTGTATCACTTGCGGCTTGTGCATCGATGCTTGTGATTCAATCATGGACAAGATCGATAAGCCGCACGGTTTGATTCGATACGCATCCTTGGATGAGCTTTCGGGTAAACCAGCCAAAAAGATGTATCAACACCCGCGTACCTTGGTGTATATCGGGATCATCGTTCTGGCCTTGAGCGGTATCGTTTGGGGATTGACCCACCTAGGTTCTATGACCTTGAAGGTGATGCATGAACGCCAACCGCTGTATGTCAGCATGAGTGATGGATCTATTCAGAACAAGTATGACTTCAAGTTGCTGAACAAGACGGACAAGGATTTCCAAGTCGAAGTGACTGCCGAGGGCGGAGTCAAAGACCAGATTATCATTGGCGCTGAACATCAGCCTGTCATTCATCATGGACGTGGGACATCCTTCACCATCTTCGTCAAAGCTCCGGGCAAGTTCGCGAACAAGGATGTGACTCCTATCCAGTTCAGGGTCGAGAGTGTGGAAGATCCGATGGTGTTCGCTGAATATACGAGCCAGTTCTATGCTCCTAAGAAATAAGGTGGATTTAAGATGATCTCGCAAGACCAAAAATCTGGACTGCGTAACCCGTGGATGTTGAGTTTGATCGGATTGATTTTGCTGGTGCTTGCGGTGAACGCCACATTCATTTGGTTCGCTACGCATAACAAGTCTATGCTGGTTGATCGTGAATACAAGACGAAGGATCGAAAGACCAACACGCAGATACTGAGTGAGTTGGGCAATCAGCAAGCGCTGGCTTGGCAAACCACTATCAAAAAACCTAAGGCCATTGTGTTGAACCAGCCTACGATGTACGAGATCAGTGTGGTGGATAAAGACGGCAAGCCTGTGAGTGGCGAGATGGAAGTAGAAGCCTACCGCGCTGCGGATGCAAGCAAGGATTTCACTACCGCCTTCAAAGAGGTGGCCGCTGGAACCTATCAAGGTTATGTCACTTTCCCTTTGAAAGGATATTGGGAGTTGCACATTCACCTGAAGCGTGGCAACGACGAGTTTGCAGTGGATACGGATCGATTCAAGGTCGCAGAACCCTCCTGATCGGTAGTCTGTGTCAATGACGCAAGCAGTTCACCAATCATTGCGCGATTGTTTTCACTGTGGGTTGCCTATCCCCGCAGATGTCCATTTCAAATCAGAGCTGGAGCAACGTGAACGCGAGTTCTGTTGCTTCGGTTGCCAATCTGTTTGCAACGCCATCTACGAATCAGGCCTGCAAGGCTACTACCAGCGCACACCGGAAGGCGTGCTGCTAGGGCCTCCTCCTGAACCTCCTAAAGATATCGAGATCTACGATTTCGACGAAGTGCAGCAGGAATTCACAACCTGCTCAGGTGATGTGCGTGACATCCATCTGTTGGTCGAAGGTATTCATTGTGCAGCTTGTGTGTGGCTCATCGAGCGTGGTTTGAACCGAGTGTCAGGTGTGCAAGCAGCCGAAGTTAATCTGGCGGGTAAGCGCCTGCATCTGCGTTGGGATAATAGTAAGAGCAAGCTGTCGGACTTGATTCGGGCACTTGCACGCATCGGCTATTCGGCAGTCCCCTATGATCCGGAAAGCGCCGAGGGTTCCATCAAGAAGACCAACCGCGCCATGTTGTTCCGCCTGTTCTTTGCAGGATTCGCCGCGATGAACATGATGTGGATCGCCATCGCTTTGTATAGCGGTGCGAACCAAGACGAGTTCCGCAGTTTCTTCCATTGGATGGGCTTGCTGTTGGCGACCCCCACATTGCTCTACTCGGGTTATCCCTTCTTCCGAGGTGCAATTGGTGGTCTACGCGCCGGTCATCTGACCATGGATATGCCTATCGCTGTCGGCTTGAGCGTCACCTATGCCTATTCGCTCTACGTCACCCTGACCAACAACCAGCATGGTGAGGTGTATTTCGACACAGTGACAAACCTGACTTTCATCATCCTCATCGGCCGCTATCTGGAAGGAATGTTCCGCCATCAGGCTGTTTCCGCGACCAAGCGCCTGATGGAATTGCAACCACGCGTCGCCTTAGTTATGCGTGATGGCATAGAGCAGATGACACCGATACGTGGTGTGAAGTTGGGGGATCAAGTACTCATCAAGCCTGGCTATACCGTACCAGTCGACGGCGTCGTACTGGAAGGCCACAGTGCGGTGGATGAATCGATGTTGAGCGGTGAATCGTTGCCGGTGACCAAACATATTGGCGCATCAGTCTCGGCGGGCACAGTGAATACCAGCGGGGCATTATTGGTCGAGGTGAGGACGCAGGTGCAAGACACCACACTGTCGAAGATCATCAAGCTGGTGGAAGAGGCGCAATCATCCAAAGCTCCCATTCAACGTCTTGCCGACACCATCGTGCCGTGGTTCGTATTGGTTACGATGATCTGCGCGGTGACGACCTTCTTCATTTGGAACGCACACGATTTTGAGATCGCACTGATGGCGGCCACCTCCGTGCTCATCATCACCTGCCCTTGCGCTTTGGGCATGGCGACACCGATGTCTATCGCTGTCGCATCAGGATTGGGTGCCAAGCATGGCATCCTGGTCAAGAACGGCCTAGTGTTGGAGACCTTATCCAAAGTCACCCACTTCGTGTTCGATAAGACCGGCACACTCACCCAAGGCATGATGAGCGTCGCACAGGTGAGAGGTGCTTCTGATGTGAACCTCGAAGAGATCATGCGTCATGCTGCCGCCGCAGAACGACTTAGCGAACATGGTGTGGCACGTGCCATCACGCGCTATGCGGAAGAGCAGCGATATCTTTATCGCGATGCCGAAGTGAAGGATTTCCACTCCACAGCAGGTCTGGGTATCGAGGCGCAGGTGAGCGGGACTCGCGTTTTATTGGGCAGCGCGAATTGGCTGACGCAATCCGGAATTGAATTAGATGCCACATTGCTAGCGCAGGCGCATGGACTAGAGGCTGAGGCGATGAGTTGCGTCTTCGTGGCCCAAGGCAACAAACATGTCGCAATCATCGCGTTGGCAGACCGCTTGCGCGGCGATGCCCAGCAATTGGTGGATGAGTTGCGCGCCAGCGGCATCAAGATGACCTTATTGAGTGGCGACCGTCGTCCTGTGGCCGAGGCGATCGCGCGGCAATTGGGTGGCATGGAAGTCATCGCTGAGGTGTTGCCGCAAGACAAGGATAGAGTCATTCAACAGCTACAGCAGGACGGAGCGATCGTGGCGATGGTGGGTGACGGGGTGAACGATGCACCTGCATTGATCCGTGCGAATGTGGGAATCGCCCTGGGTTCTGGTACGGATGTCTCTGTGGAGAGCGCCGACATCGTGCTGATGCACAACGAACTCAACAAGGTGCTACAAGCCACCCAGTTGTCGCGCCGCACTTTGCGCACCATCAAGCAGAACATCGGACTATCATTCGTCTACAACATCATCATGGTGCCCTTAGCCATGATGGCCAAAGTGACCCCGTTGGCAGCAGCTATCACCATGCCTATCAGCTCGTTGATCGTGATCGGCAATGCGGCACGCATCCGCACTTTGTTCAAAGAGGATGCAAAAACTAATTCGAAAGTGAGATAACCATGGAAGTGATCTACAGCTTGATTCCCGGCATGATGTTCTTTGGCGTCATCCTCGTGGTCGTTCTGATCTTTTCGGTCAAGAAAGGCCAGTATGAGGATATGGAAGGGAACGGCAATCGCATCCTAATGGATGATGATGAAGATATGATGCCGCATCCGACTCCGAAGCGTTCAGATGCGGACAAAAAGACTACTGAGTGAGCAACTCGCCGTTAGCTAACAACGGCTTCACTAATGCGTCGAACTTGTTCGGCGACACGTACTGCAATACCGGTTTTTCCCCACCCCCCAGCGTTAGATCCAGCCCGTTCTGAGGGTAGAGCCAATGGATGGCGCCAGTCTTGGTTTCTTTGACGATCTGCGCAGGCTTACCAAAACGTTTCAGGAACAGAGGTTCTTCTACGCGAACGCCAGGCATATAAGTCATGCTGCTGATAGGCAGACTACGCAAATGGGCTACATCCTCTGGAGTCAGCGTGATCTTCTTGCCACTTCCTGTACCTGCCATGCGCAAACCACGCGCATACATCTCTTTCATTTCCGGCTCGGGGATGTCCACGGTCAACACCACGCGGGAGCGTAAGCCAGCCAGATTGATCTGCTCGAAGAACACCTCGGCACTCATCACTCCTTCAGGGGATTTGAACAGGCTGGGTTCTGCCTTTTCCTTGAATCGCAACTCTGCTTCCGCAGGCGTTGAACTACCAAGGGTCAGCCCAAAGACACGAACGGAATCGGCTGTGGGGTGCTCGATGTGCCAAGGCAGATCGTGCTTGTCTGGGCGGTCGCCAGGGATCAAGAACGCGCCAAAGATGATGACGACGGAGAAGATGCCGACGCCCCAGTAGATCTTGTTTTCAGTTTTCATTATTTAAGTGAATGTTTAAGCAGCATCGACTGGTGGTGTCGTACCGCGTGGGAATTTATGGTGACGGGCTTGATACATGGAGTTATTGCCCAGCACGATCAACACCAGCAATGACACCATGAATGGCAACAGCCCGACACCGCCGAGCAATGCGATGGTGGCGATCTTGGACCAGCCCATGATCTTCGATAGCCAGAATCCACCACCAATGACTACGCAAGTGATGCTCAGCAACCACATGAAGTGAGTGTTGCGTTTGTTGGCGACGACCCAGTGAGCTTTCACGAAGGCTGTATCATTTCCGATAGCAACTTTCTTTGCTTTGATCGCGATGTAGGCGGTGATGATGAACGAAGTCAATGGCACGATCATCACCATCAGTGGAAAGGTGCTGAATACCCCGAAGGTGGATGCGAACACCAAGATGTGGTTGAACACCAGATTGATGAGGAATATCTCATGCGGCCATTTGGCACGAGTCATCTCTTCCAGTGTAGCTTGGTATGGTTGTGTCATCTCTTCTCCCTATCGTGTTTTGGTTGCGGTGCGCAGGATACCTATTTCAGTTCAATAATGGAATGCGACAGTTGGTCGCATCAGGACTTGCCAACTAAAGTACGTAATCGTGGCAGGTCTAGCAGTTCCACAGCCCGCGCTTTGACTTGTATCAATCCATCTTCTTGGAAATGTGAGAAGGCTCGGCTGACCGTCTCCAGCTTCAATCCTAGGTAGCTGCCGATCTCAAGTCGCGACATGCGCAGTTTGAGTTGAGTGCCGGACATACCGTGGGCCGCATTGCGCTGAGACAGATTTAGCAAAAAAGCGGCTAGTCGTTCTTCGGCACGCATCGATCCCAGCAACAGCATGATGCCTTGGTCGCGTACGATCTCGCGACTCATTATCTTATGCAGATGGCGTTGCAAGCTGGGGATCTCGCGGCTGAGTTCTTCCAGTTTGACGAAGGGCAGTTCGCATACTTCGCTGTCCTCCATCGCCACTGCTTCGCAGGTGTGCAGGTCTGTGCTGATGGCATCTAATCCGATGATTTCACCCGCCATCAAAAAGCCAGTCACTTGTTCGCGACCATCTTCGTGCAGGACGCGGGTCTTGAAAGAGCCGCTGCGAATGGCATGCAGGGACTTGAAGCGATCACCGGTACGATAGAGATAACCACCGGATGGATAACTGTGCTTGTTGTTGCTCAATTCTTCCAGTCGATGCATCTCGCCATCGGTCAGTTCGACAGGTAGGCATATCTCGCGCAGGTTGCAATTCGAGCAGGCGATCTTCAGCTCTGAGGTGGTATTTGGGGGCACTTTGTTGTCACTTATAGCCGCAGGTCGCGGAGGGTTTATATGCCGAGCTATTTTGACATATATCAAGTCTTCTAGACAGAGAGATGGCATAGTACGCGCCTCATTTATGGAGGCAGTGATGAACGACGCAGTCAATCAATTGGTGGTGGATCTGGAGCTGATCCGTAGGCTGGATAAGAACGGGCCGCGTTACACCTCGTATCCGACCGCTGACCGCTTCGTTGAAGCTTTCAATGCTGAAAGTTATAGTCAATGGGTCACCAAAAGAGAGATCGGCGGGGTCAGTCGTCCGCTGTCGCTGTACATCCACATCCCATTCTGCAACACGCTGTGTTTCTACTGTGCCTGCAACAAGGTTATCACCAAAGATAAGAGCAAAGCGGCGGAATACGTGCGTTACCTCATCAAAGAGATGGAAATGCAGGCAAAATTCTTGGGTGAACGCCAAGTCGTCGAGCAATTGCATTTCGGCGGTGGCACCCCCACCTTTTTGAGTGATGGCGAGATCCGCGAAGTGATGTCAGCTATCGATAAGCACTTCAAATTGATCCCTGATGGTGAATACTCCATTGAGATCGATCCACGCAAAGTCACGGACGAGACCATCGCCTTGCTTGGTCAAGCAGGCTTCAACCGTATCAGTGTGGGGGTGCAAGATTTTGACGACGATGTGCAGAAAGCAGTGAACCGTATCCAAAGCGAAGAAGAGACCTTGCGCGTCATCAAGGCATCACGCGCCAATGGTTTCAAATCGGTTAGCATCGATCTGATCTACGGCTTGCCCAGACAGACGCTGGAAGGTTTTGGACGCACACTGGATCGTGTGATCGCAGCCGATCCAGATCGATTGTCCATTTACAACTACGCGCACATGCCGACTATCTTCAAGCCGCAGCGCCGTATCAATGAAGATGAATTACCTTCCGCTCAAATGAAGTTGGATATTTTGAGCATGGCTGTTTCCAAGCTCACGGGCGCAGGTTATGTGTACATCGGCATGGATCATTTCGCTAAACCGGAAGATGAATTGGCAGTCGCACAGCGTCAAGGTCGCTTGCACCGAAACTTCCAAGGGTATTCCACGCACTCCGATTGTGATCTGGTTGCACTTGGCGTGAGTGCCATCGGCAAAGTCGGACCTACCTACAGTCAGAACTATCGCGAGTTGGCAGACTACTACGATGCACTTGATCGTGACCAGCTGCCCATCATGCGTGGCTTGGAGTTGAATGCAGACGATCTGGTGCGTCGCGCCATCATCCAAGCAT
>JBGSWB010000154.1:0-4241 GCA_041752675.1 Sideroxydans sp.
ACTGCTTGAATGCCTGCGCATCCTTGATGAGTTCAGGAGTGGCTTGGATGGTGCCGACCTTGGCACGTGCCTCGGTCACGCCGATGAGGACGTCCTTCTCTTGCTGGGCATAACCTTTGACGGTATTCACCAGATTAGGGACGAGATCGAAGCGGCGCTGGTATTGGTTCAGCACCTCTGCCCAATCCGCTTTCACTTGTTCGTCTTTGGCTTGGAAGTCGTTGTAACCGCAACCGCTCAACAACAGGGTCAATAGTGCAATCCACAAGATACGCATAGTCAGATCTCCTTCGTTAGAATTTTTCAAACCGCACAACCAGCCGCGTAGCCAGAAGCCCACGCCCACTGAAAATTATAACCGCCCAACTGACCGGTCACGTCCATCACCTCGCCCACGAAATAGAGTCCAGGAACATCATTGGCTTCCATCGTCTTGGACGATAGCGCATGGGTATCCACTCCACCGCAAGTCACCTCGGCTTTGCTGTAGCCCATGGTACCAGTGGGGGTGACCTGCCAGTTTTTCAAGCGACCGGCCAATGCTGCGAGCACTTTGGGCGAATATTGGTTGAGAGGCTTGTTGTCCTCTATCCATTGCGAGGCCACGATATCAGCCAGCTTTTTCGGTAGGTATTGTGCGAGGAAGTTGCTCAACAACAGCTTGCTCTTGGCATGTTCAACGAACACGGCATGCATGTCGTGGTCAGGTAGCAAGTCGATGGACAGCGGCTGCCCCGCTTCCCAATACGAGGATATCTGCAAGATGGCTGGGCCACTCAAGCCGCGATGCGTGAACAACAGGTTCTCACGGAAGCGTTGTTTACCGAAGCTGACCACGGCATCCAAAGACGCACCGGTCAGGTCGGCATAGGTTGCCCATTCTTCCGGATGGAAAGTGAGCGGCACCAGCCCGGGTTTAAGCTTGGTCATGGGGATGCCGAACTGCTCGGCGACTTTGTATCCGAACGGAGTCGCGCCGATCTTGGGGATGGACAAACCACCGGTCGCGATGACCAGCGCCTCGGCATCAAGCAAACCGCGCGAAGTCATCACAGTGAATCTCGTGCTACGACGTACCTCGCCGACTTCGCATGGCCGCATCCATTTCACGCCTGCGTCGTCACACTCTTTTTTGAGCATGCTGATGATGGCTTCTGAGCCTTCATCGCAGAACAACTGACCCAAAGTCTTCTCGTGATAGCCGATGCCATGTTTATCCATCAAGGCGGTGAAATGTTGCGGGGTGTAACGTGAGAGTGCCGAACGACAGAAATGCGGGTTGTGCGACAGATAGTTGTCCGGCTTGGTATTGAGGTTGGTGAAGTTGCAGCGTCCACCACCCGAGATACGGATCTTCTCGGCCAGCTTGGCATAGTGGTCGAGTATCACGACTTTGCGACCACGCTGGGCGGCGGTCAGAGCGCACATCATGCCAGCTGCGCCCGCGCCAATGACGATCACATCGAATGAAGCCACGACGCCTTCTTTTTTAGTCATTGAGCTTCAGCGCTGGATAGACGCTTCCACATACAAGCGCCCTTGCTGGCTTTGTCGATATCGTTCATCTGCGCTTCATGCAAGGCCAATTCTTCGTCACTCGCTGCCAATACACGCACGCTCAGATGGATGGCCTCGCCTGATGCATTGAACTGGACTCCATCTTCAGCAGAAGACTCTTCACCCAATAGACTCTCCTGCCCACGCGTCATCCCCAGATAGACCTCGGCCAGTAGCTCGGTATCCAACAGAGCGCCGTGCAAAGTACGGTGTGAGTTATCGATGAAGTAGCGATCACACAAGGCATTGAGGTTGTTCTTCTTGCCCGGATGCAGCTCTTTGGCGACTTTCAGGGTATCGATGACAGGATTGCTCAAGGTCCGCAACCCAGCCAGCGTCAGCTCCGCATTCAAGAAACCGATATCGAACGGTGCGTTATGGATGATGAGTTGCGCACCAGCGATGAATTCCAGCAACGCCGGTGCGATCTCGGCGAACTTCGCTTCGTTTTGCAAACGTTCCAGTGTCAGACCGTGGACCGCTGCCGCACCCTCGTCGATCTCGCGTTCTGGATTCAGGTAGCGATGGAAGGTACGGTCGGAGACCTTGCGACCATCCAACTCGATGGCGGCGACTTCGATGATGCGATGGCCCTGTTTAGGATCTAGGCCCGTTGTTTCGGTGTCGAGTACGACTTGCCTCATGCTTGTGCCCTCAATTCTTCGATACCTCGGTTCGCCAATTCATCAGCGCGCTCGTTGCCTTCATGACCTGCGTGGCCTTTGACCCATACCCATTCGATGTGATGCCGTGTGACCGCCGCATCCAATCTGCGCCAGAGGTCGTCATTCTTCACAGGTTGTTTGCTCGCGGTCTTCCAACCGCGCTGCTTCCAACCAGGCAACCATTCGGTGATGCCTTGCAACACATATTTAGAATCGGTGTGCAAACGTACTTTACATGGGCGTGTCAGCGTTTCTAGCGCCATGATGGCAGCCATCAACTCCATGCGATTGTTGGTGGTGTGTTCTTCGCCACCACACAATTCACGCTCCTTGCCCTTATTACGCAGCAACGCGCCCCAACCGCCGATGCCGGGATTGCCCTTGCATGCGCCGTCACTGAATATATCGACCACTTCACTCATCGTTCTCGACCTTCTGTATCCCTTTGTTCAATTTCGGCGCGGCCGGCATCAGCTTCTGCACCAGTCCCTCGTTCCACTTTGGCTTGATGAGGCGCATGCCTAGCACGCGTTTGATGGCGTGAATGAAATACACCCCGCCGCCCGCCGCCCACCAGCGCCCACCAGCTCGCTCCATAAATGCTGTGCGTTCCAACCATTTACGCTGGCGAAACGGCGGTGCATAGGCGGCAAAACGTACCTCCACCACCTCAAATCCCAGCAACGCCAGCCAATCCTTCATACGTGGCAGCGTGATGAATTGCCCGCTCCACGGATAACCTTGTCGCCTACCCAAAGCGCGATGCATACCCCACAGACTGAAGGGATTGAAACCACTGATGAGTAGATTACCCTCAGGCATCAATACACGCTCCACCTCGCGGATGATCAGATGTGGGTTCTCCGCGAACTCCAACACATGCGGCAGCAACACCAGATCGAGGCTATCGCCATCGAAGGGCAACTCGGAACAACATACCCGCACATCGTTACTGGCCGAATTACCCGCCGTGAAGCGCAAGGGCATACGGCTGTTATGCAAGAAATCCTGTTTGGGCAAACCCAATTGCAATGCGTTGTAGCCGAAAAGATCGCTCACCGACTCATCAAAATATGCCTGCTCGCGCGCGAGTACATAGCCGCCCTGCTCAGTGGCGATCCATTCACTCAGACTATTGGCGATTACTTTAGAATTCGGCATCTGCCCTTGAGACCTATCATGTTGAACATCACAGCCATCCCAGCCTTGCGCGACAACTACATCTGGGCTATCCACGATGAGACGCATGTCGCCATCGTCGATCCCGGTGAAACTGCCCCTGTCTTGGCTTATTTAGACAGGACCGGTTTGAAACTCACCGCCATCCTCTGCACCCATCGTCATAACGATCACATCGGCGGCATCGCTGGATTGCGCGGAGTATATAACGTGCCGGTGTACGGACGAAGCCATCCGCGCAACCCGCATATCACCAATGACTTACGCGAGGGTGATGTACTGACACTTGAAGCGCCGAGCATCACTTTCAACATCATCGAGACACCTGGCCACCTTGAGGATCACATCGTTTTCATCGCACCTGATGCCGTATTTTGCGGAGATATCATGTTTGGGGCGGGATGTGGAAAGAACTTCGAAGGCACCTATGCAGAACTACATCATTCCCTGATGCGATTGGCAGCCCTCCCCGACGACACACTAGTCTATTGCGCGCACGAATACACTGAGTATTGCCTTGGCTTCGCCAAGCTCTGCGAACCTGAGAATCGAGCTATCCAGCAACGTATCCATGACACTAAGAGGTTGCGTGCCGATGATCTGCCAAGCGTGCCTTCTACTATCGCCCTAGAAAAGGCGACCAATCCCTTCATTCGTTGCAGTAGCCCAGAACTCATCCGTACCCTACAAGCTCATGGCCTGAAAGAAACCAACGAACTGGCCGTTTTCACTGCTTTGCAGCATTTCTGATTGCCTGAAACAACGTTCTAGTTTATTCTGCGCGCCCTTCGGAGAGGTGGATGAGCGGTTTAAGTCGCACGCCTGGAAAGCGTGTGTGGG
>JBGSWB010000155.1:0-8425 GCA_041752675.1 Sideroxydans sp.
CAAGCCTGCATGTTCCTGCAACAGCAAGGTTTTACCAATGTGTTCAATCTGCGCGGCGGCATGCTGGGTTGGTCACAGAGTGGTTTCCCAGCCCATCAGTTGGCTTGATCCGGAGGGCGTGCGATGAGATCAAAGATATTATGGGGCGTGGCGGTCGTATTGGGATTGGCGCTCGTGGTGCCGCAGTTGCAAGCCAGCCAAGGTGTGGATGTAAAAGCAGCAAAGAGTATGAGCGACCAAGGTGCATTGCTGTTGGATGTGCGTGAGCCTGATGAATATGCAGCTGTCCACGCAGTCAATGCCAAGCTCATCCCTTTAGGTGAGGTAGGAGCTCGCCTGAAAGAGATCGAGGCCTACAAAGACAAACCTGTCGCCGTGATCTGTCGCTCTGGGCGTCGATCTGCACAGGCGGTATCACTCTTGAAGGAATCAGGTTTCACTCAAGTGGTCAACGTTGAAGGCGGGACCACGGCTTGGGTGCAAGCCGGACTCGACGTCATCAAGCAATAAGCGCTCAACTCGCGATCCGTAGTACCAAGCCTTTCAGATAAGCTCCCTCAGGAAAACTCAGCAGCACCGGATGATCCGGTGCTGCATGTAGTTTCTTCACGATCTGTGCATCCACGCCCGCATCAAGTGCCGCACCTGCGATGATCTTTTGGAACAGGTCGTCATTGATGCCGCCGGAGCAGGAGTAAGTGAACAGCAAACCACCCGGACGCAGCAGTTTGAATCCCAGCAGGTTGATGTCTTTGTACGCACGTGATGCCTTCTCGGCGAAGGCGGCGGTGGGGGCGAACTTGGGTGGGTCGAGTACGATGAGATCGAACTTGCGGTTCTGGTCGCGCAGTTTGCGCAAAGCTTCGAACACGTCGGCGCATTGCCATTCCGCTTTCGAACTATCGAGCGCATTCAAGGTCACGTTCTGTTGTGCTAGCTCTAAAGCTTCCTGCGATGAGTCGATGGAGAGCACGGACTTCGCGCCTCCGCGTAGCGCGTACAGCGAGAAGCCACCGGTGTAGCAGAAGCAGTTAAGTACATCGCGGCCAGTCGCTAATTCTCCTGTGAAGGCACGGTTGTCACGTTGGTCGAGGTAGTAGCCGGTCTTCTGACCTTCTGCCACATCGACGGCGAAACGCAATCCGTTCTCGCTGACTTCTATGTCTTGCGGCAAGGTACCGCGCACGATGCCGTTGCGTTTCGGCAGACCTTCCAACTCACGCCCGTCGGAGTCAGAGCGTTCGTAGATGCAGACGGGCGCGCACAGTTCTTGCAGGATGTCGGCGAGGGTGTCGCGCCAATGTTCTGGCCCGGCGCTACCGAGTTGCATCACCAGCACGTCACCATATTTGTCCACGATGAGGCCCGGCAGTCCATCCGATTCGCCGTGGATGATGCGCATGCCATCGCCATGTTTGCTGATACCCAAAGTGCGGCGTGCCTCAAGCGCGTCGGCGATCTTTGTCCGGAAGAAGTCGGCACCGATGACGTCCTTCTCTTGCCATGACCATACGCGAGCAGTGATCTGCGAATCGGCGTTGTAAGCCGCCCAGGCGAGGAAATTCCCTGCGTCGTCACGTACAGGCAAGGTGTCGCCACTCTTGGGTGCGCCGTCGATATGGTCGATCGCTCCGGAGAAGATCCATGGATGGCGGCGTTGTAGCGATTTTTCTCTACCCTCTTTGAGGAAGATGCAGGGTTTTGCAGAGGTGGCACCGACACGAGGTGTGCTCGTGGCCTGAGGGGTATGTGTAGCAGTCGTCGCTTTGTCGCGTTGCACGCGTCTGCGGAAATCCTTGCCACCTTGTGATTGGCGATGCGGTGTGGAGTGTGATCTGGGTTTAGGTTGGCTCATGATTTTTTCTTGGCGCGCGGATGTGCGCCGTCATAGATCTTTGCGAGATATTGGAAATCGAGATGGGTATAGACCTGTGTCGTCGAGATGCTGGCATGACCGAGCATCTCTTGCACGGCGCGCAGGTCGCCCGAGGATTGCAGTACATGTGTGGCGAAAGAGTGGCGCAACAGATGCGGATGTACGCCACTGGCGATGCCTTGTGTGATGCCGCGTTGGCGCAATTGCAGTTGTACCGTGCGCGGCGAGATACGCGCGCCGTTCTTACCCACGAACAAGGCAGATTCCTCTGGCTTGGCTATTTGATCGCGCACGGCGAGCCATGCCTTCAATGCGGTGATGGCATGGCTACCGAGCGGCACGATGCGAGTCTTGTTGCCTTTACCCGTCACACGTACCGATGCATCGGCGAAGTCCATGTCGATCGGATCCAATCCGACCAGTTCCGCGAGACGTAATCCCGAAGAGTAGAGTAGCTCGAACATCGCTTTGTCGCGCGCGTCGATAGGATTTTCCACCGGCATCTCCATCAACTTCGAAGCCTCGTCGGGAGAGAGCGCATGCGGCAATGTCTTGGGCGCTTTAGGTGGACGCAAGCCGACGCAGGGGTTGCTCTTGCAGCCATGGTCGCGCATCAGATAAGTATAGAAGCCACGCCAAGAAGACAGCACACGCGCCAGCGAACGACCACCCAACCCTCCGCCATGCAATTGGGCGATGTAACGACGGATGTGATGGCTCTTGAGGTCGGGGAGCGGTGTCGCACCCGCAAGCGTGAACAAACGGCGGATATCGCGCGCGTAGTTCTCGGCGGTCAGCGGGGAGTAGTTGCGCTCGTTGTTCAGGTAGGCGAGATAGCCTTCAAGCGTGGCAGGAACGGGCGCAGGATTATCAAGCATTGTGGTGGCTCGAAAAATTCAAAGTTCTAAGCAAGACAAGGCGCGAATGAAAAATTGCGACGCAGCATATTGAAATATGTGAGGAGTAATTTTTTATGAGCAACGCAGTATTGCGACGAAATTTGGATTTTGCGGGCCGCCATCAGACGTGTAAGCGGAAAGCACTGCCGAGCGTTTCAGCGATGCGTTGCAGGAACATCGTACCCATCTCAGGATAGAAACGCTCCTTATCCTCACTGGCGAGGATGAGCATGCCGATGGTCTGCCCATTCGCGCGTAGCGGCAGATAGGCGAAAGAACGCAGATGCTCTCCCGATTCGCCGAACCAAGCCAAAGTGTCTTGCGCGGCATGATGGGTGCAGACAGGTTGTTGATGTTGATCGGCGAAAGCCAGTACTTCGGCACTAGGCGGCTCGTCCTTCCACAGATGCAATGCGGCATGCGGTACAGCAAAGATGTCGCGCAGATTGTTCACGATGAGATTCTGCAAGGTGTTGCGGTCATGTGGGCCGAACAAGGCGCAGTTGAACTGATGCACCTTGAGTTGCAAGGCATCGTTCTCTTTCGCGTATTCGAGTAGTTCGTGCAGCTTCTTCTCCAACTCTTTCACTCGTTCGCGCAAAGTGAGCAGCTGGCGTTCTGATAACGATACCGTGCGGCCACCATGAGGGTGGGGCAGGGTGATCTCGGAGAGGAGTTGAGCGTGTTCTTCGAAGAACTGTGGGTTCTCTTGCAGATATTTTGCGACGTCGTCTGACTTCATGTGTCCACTTCCTTTAGAGATTGATCTCGCCATCGAACACGCTGATGGCTGGGCCGGTCATCGATACGGGTGAACCTTCACCCTGCCAAGTGATGCTGAGTGTACCGCCACGTGTGGCTACATGGACGGTCGTATCCAATAGTCCGCGTTGGATGCCAGCGACTACGGCGGCGCAAGCGCCCGTACCGCATGACAAGGTCTCGCCTGCACCGCGTTCGTACACGCGTAGTTTGATGTGGTCTCTGTCCAACACCTGCATGAAGCCAGCGTTCACGCGTTTTGGGAAACGCGGGTGTTGTTCGATGAGCGGGCCAAGCGCCGCCACAGGTGCAGTCTCCACATCAGCTACCACTTGAACGGCATGCGGGTTGCCCATCGATACGGCCGTGATCTGTACTGTGGTGTCGCCGACCTGCAAAGGCTGCGCCACCTCACGGCTGTCGCTCACGAAAGGGATGCGCGCGGGTTCGAAGATGGGTGCGCCCATGTTCACCGTCACGCGGCCATCATCTTCAAGGCGCGGCGAGATGAGGCCGCTCTTGGTCTCCACGATGATCTCGCGCTTGTGGGTCAGTTCGTGGTCGTGTACGAAACGTACGAAACAACGCGCACCGTTGCCGCACTGTTCCACTTCGCCGCCATCCGCATTGAAGATGCGATAACGAAAATCAGCGTCTTTGTGTTGCGCCTTTTCGACCAATAACAGTTGGTCGCAACCGACACCGAAATTGCGGTCGGCGATGAATCGGATGTTCTCTGGCGACAGGGCGACCTGTTGGCGCACGCCGTCTATCACGACGAAATCGTTGCCAGCGCCGTGCATCTTGGTGAATTTAAGTGCCATGATTTTTGCTGTTCAGTTAATTGACGTGATTATACGTGCTAGGGATAGGCCATATAAATGCAAATTCTAGCCACAGAGAACACAGAGGTCACAGAGAAATTCGTGCAGTCACATCCGATTTAAGCGATTCACTGATAGGGCTGAGTCTGGTAAATCGCAACCCATCTCTCTGTGTGCTCTGTGTTCTCTGTGGCTAAGGTTTGTTTGGGTGAAGTGTTGAATCGCATAGTTGAACGTGGTCGCGGTACATGCATCTGTCCATCACCACCGTGATGCCTGCTTGCTGCGCGCGCAATGCGGCTGCTTCATGTATCACGCCATCCTGTAACCAAAGATTCTTGATGCCGAGTCGGATGCAGCTATCGACGATCTCGGGTACGTGTTCGGAAGCGCGGAACACGTCCACGATGTCTGGCATTTCGGGCAGGCTCTCTAAGTCAGGGTAGGCTCTTTCGCCAAGCACTTCGTCAATGAGTGGCCGCACTGGGATGATTCGATAGCCGAAACCCTGTAATGCTTTTGCGACATTGAAGCTGGGGCGCGCAGGCTGCGGCGACAGGCCGATCACGGCCACGCTATGCACTTGGGTCAGTAGCGCGCGGATCTGCTCGGGGCTAGGATTAATAAAGGACATGTCAGTTTGCCGAAAGACGATGTGCCTATAATAAACCATGGCAATTGATCATTTAGGGGAATCACCTTGAGCGCGATCCATCCTTCAGAACTTTCCTTCATCACCAAACATGCACCGTTCGACCGCATGGAGTTGGGCCATGTGTTGTGGATGCTAGAACGCATGCATCTGGGGTATTACGCGGCGGGAGAGGTCATCGTCTCGCCAGAACAAGGCGTGGTCGATCGTTTGTTCGTCATCAAACAAGGCGTGGTGCATGGTGAGCAGAACGTCGCCAAGGCATCCGATGCCGATACTTGGTTGGAACTGATGGAAGGCGAGTGTTTCCCGCTGGGTGCACTGCTTGCCAATCGCTCGGTGGCCAGTACCTATCGTGCCGGGACGGACATCTTCTGTTATGAACTGCCAGCCGCAGCGTTCAGCGAACTGATCGGCATGAGCGCCGCCTTCCGTGATTTCTGCACCCGTCGCATCGCGAATCTGCTAGAGCATTCCAAGCAAGTCATCCAAGCGCAATACAGTCATTCCAGCGCTGAGCAACAATCTTTGGCGAGTCCTCTGTCTGCCATCGTGCGTAGGTCGCCCGTTACCTGCACGTCTGATACCTCGGTGCGCGAAGTGCTGAAGGTCATGCACGAACAGCAGGTGGGCTCGATGGTGGCTATCGATGCGAACAACAAGCCGCTCGGCATCCTGACATTGCCAGACGTGCTTGAGCGTATCGCTTTACCACAGATCGATCTTGATCAAGCTGTGCTCGGGATCATGTCTACCAAGTTGCAGACTTTGCCGCCGCAATCGCTCGCGCATGAAGCTGCGTTGCTGATGGCCAAGCATGGCTTCCGTCATGTGCTGGTGGTGGAGAACCACAAGTTGGTCGGGCTGGTTTCGGAGAAAGACCTGTTCGCCTTACAACGCGTCGGCTTGCGTCAGATCGGCACCACCATCCGCCACGCGGATACAACAGAAGTTTTGAAGCAGGGTGCGGCGGACATTCGTAGCATGGCGCACAACATGATGGCGCAAGGTGTCGCCCCAGAACAGCTTACTCAGTTCATCTCCACCTTCAATGATTTACTCACTGCGCGCGTGGTCGAGTTGGAATGCAAGGCGAGCGGCATCGTGGGTACGCCCTTGCATGATGGACTGTGTTGGATGGCGCTGGGCTCGGAAGGCCGCTTCGAGCAGACACTGAACACCGACCAAGACAACGCCATCATCTTTAAGGTGCCCGCAGGGATGACGGCAGACCAAGTGCGTGAGCAGTTGCTACCCATCGCACGCCGAATCAACGAGACCCTAGATCAATGCGGCTTCCCGCTGTGCAAGGGCGAGATCATGGCGAGTAATCCAAAATGGTGCCTATCGTTGGAAGAGTGGAAGCGCGCCTTCTCGACATGGATCAGCGGTGGCTCACCAGAATCGTTGTTGCACGCATCTATCTTCTTCGATTTCCGTCCACTCTACGGTGAACACGACTTGGCGCAAGATCTGCGTGCTTGGTTGGGGCGCGTCGCCAGTGAGAACAGCCGCTTCTTGCACATGATGGCGGAGAATGCCCTGCGCAATCGGCCGCCGCTGGGTGTAGTGCGCGACTTCGTGGTGGGTAAAGAGAACAAGATCGACCTCAAGCTCAACGGCATCACCCCCTTTGTGGATGCGGCGCGGATCTTCAGTTTGGCCGCTGGGGTAGCGCAGACCAACACCATTCAACGTCTACGCGCAAGTGCGGAGAAGTTGCAGTTAGATTCCTCCGAGCTTGATGCGTGGATCGACGCACTGCTGTTCATCCAAGTGCTGCGCATGCGACATCATGATGAAGTCAGTGCTCAGGGCACGGGAGATAACGAGTTGGACAACCTCATCGACCCGGAGAAATTGAACGAGTTGGACAGACGCATCCTGAAAGAGGCGTTCCGCCAAGCACGCAAGTTGCAAGCCCGTTTGGCGATGGAGTATCACCTGTGATGCAAGAATCGAAAATTGCCGTTCGCGTTTGTCCCCTCTCCCTCTGGGGGAGGGTTACACCCGCAAGGGGTAGGCCGTGGTTGTACGGTGCTAAAGCACCAACAACACACGCACGGTTGGGGGGCGAACATGAAGGGGTTTGTCATGTTCGCTAGGTTGAACCGCTGGTTCGGTAGCAAGCCCGAGTTGAGTGCTGTGCAACAGCAACGCTTAGCCACGTGGCAGGCGCTGCCAACACCTAGGCTGGATAAGCCGATTTCCGAGATGCGATGTGTGGTGGTGGATGTAGAGACGACCGGTCTCAATCTGATGCAAGACCGCCTCATCTCCATCGGCGCGGTGGCGGTGGTGAATGGCAAGATCTCCTTGGGCGATAGCTTCTATATCGTCTTGCAACAACGCGCCGCGAGCGACAAGGGCAACATCCTCATTCACGGCATAGGCCATGCCGAGCAACTCCAAGGTGAACCACCCGTGGATGCTTTGTTATTGTTCCTAGAGTACCTGGGTAAAGACCCCTTGGTCGCATTCCACGTGGCGTTCGACGAGACTATGATCAAACGTGCCTTGCGTGAATATCTGGGGTTCAACTTCAAACATCCATGGCTGGACTTGGCTTACGTCATGCCGAGTCTGAACCCAACATTGGCCAAGAAGTATCATGCGCTGGATCATTGGATCGGATATTTGAACATCCATATCGATGCACGCCACAATGCGCTGGCAGATGCTTTGGCGACAGCGCAGTTATTGCAAGTGGCCTATGCGCAGGCGAGCAAGCAGCGCATCACCAACATGGCAGGCTTGCGTGATCTGGAAAAAGGACAACGCTGGGTCAATAGCGTCAGATAATGCGACGGGTGCCCCTGCCAAAGGCGAGAACAAAGCGAGGTAGTTATACATCCACTGCGGAACAAGCCCAAGTCAGAGTGAGAACTAGGATTAAACAGCTTGTTTCAGCATACTCCGTAGCACCTTCTTTTCCATTTCGATAGCAACGAACAACAGCACGCCGAAGCCTGCGATCAATCCCCAAGCCGCTGCGTCCAGCGCGACCACGCCGAACAATGCCTGCATGAATGGCACATAGGTGAAGGCGAGCTGGATGACCACCAGCACGCCGATACTGAGCAAGACGTAGGGATTGCCAGTGAAGTCCTGCCAAGTCCGAACCGGAGCGAGCAAGTAGCGGCAGTTGAACAGATACACGATCTCGCCTATCACCAGCGCATTGACCGCCACTGTGCGTGCCATTTCCAGACTAGTCCCGCGCGCGAGCTCCCACAGGAATAGCGCGACGACTCCCAGCGCCAGCAGTACAGAGACAAAGCTGATGCGCCAGATCATGAAGCCGGACAGGATTGGTTCGGAGGCTACACGCGGCGCGCGTTGCATCACGTCCGGCTCGGCTTTTTCAAACGACAGTGACAGCGCGAGAGTGACCGCAGTCACCATGTTCACC
>JBGSWB010000156.1:0-21129 GCA_041752675.1 Sideroxydans sp.
TCGCCGTCGTATTCTTTGTCCTGCTTCGCCATGATGCGCAGCACGGTGGATTTACCCGAGCCGTTCAGACCCAGCAGGCCGATCTTGGCGCCGGGGAAGAAACTGAGGGAGATGTCTTTGATGATCTGACGTTTAGGGGGGACGATCTTGCTCACGCGGAGCATAGACATTACGTATTGGCCTTGTACCATTTTGCGGATTCTCTAAGGGGTTGCGGGAAGGGGCGTAGCTTACCGCAAAGCAGGCTGCTAGAACCACCCGAAATGGATGGTGTAAGGTGCTTCCCCGAGCAAAAACTGAACATATTTTGTCGAGGCTGTAGTCGTAGCCCAAACCACTGCGTTTTATACTGTAAGCACTGCGACAAACGAGTGCGATCCCAACCAACACAGGAGATAAACCATGAAACGCAAATTGATCGTTGTAGGCACTTTTCTCACACTGGTAGCGACATCCACGGCTTTTGCCGATGATCGTACGACTGCCGCATCCCCCACTCCCGCCCAAATCGAGCAGCGCGGCGAACGCATCGAACAGCGTCTGGATCGCAAAGGTGACCGTATCGAGAACCGTCTCGACCGCAAAGGCGACCGCATCGAAGACCGCATGGATGCCAAGGCGGACAAAGCCCGTGCTGCGGGTAACGAAGAGCGAGCCGAACACTTAGAAAAGAAGGGGGATCGCATCAACGAGCGCCTAGATCGCAAGGGTGAACGTGTCGACCGTCATCTGGATCGTAAAGGTGACCGCATCGAGCGTCGCCATGACAAACGCGCGCAGCAGGCACGTTGATCGTAGCGGGATAGATATCCACATAAGGCACGCGCATTCATCCCATGCAGAGGTTCCTTGCAGCTATCGAAGGCCGTGCCTTTCGCATCGCACAGTTCGCCACACGCGACCGTGACGATGCCTTGGACTTGGTGCAGGAAGCGATGATGAAGCTGGTGCAGAACTATGCGCAGCGCGATGAGAGTGAATGGGGTGCGTTGTTCTACACCATCTTGCAATCCCGCATCCGCGATTGGCAACGCCGCCAATCGGTGCGTAACCGTTTCCGGCACTGGTTCAGCTTCGACGAAGATGATGAAGCGGAAGATATGTTGGAGCAGTTGCCTGCCGCAGCATCCAGCGATCCCGCCATACAACTGGGCAACGAACAGTTCTTGGCACAGTTGGATCGAGAGTTAGCCGCGCTGCCCTACCGCCAGCAGCAGGTGTTCTTATTGCGCGTATGGGAAGGTCTGGATGTGGCGCAAACGGCGGCAGCGATGGCGTGTTCGGAAAGTGCGGTCAAGACACATCACGCACGCGCATTGGAAAAGTTGCGTGGCAGATTGGAGGGAATGCGATGAGCGGACAAGATGATGGTTTCGAACAGCGTGTGCGCACGACATTGAATGAGAGTGTGACGATGCTGGATGCGGATACGCGCAGCAGACTGGCTGCGGGTCGTGTCCAGGCACTGTCGCGAACCTCATGGGCAGCGCGCTGGATGCCTGCGAACGCATGGATACCAGCGACTGCCTTTGCGGCCTGCGCGGTGCTGGCGATCACCCTGACCATAGGTCGCCAAGCGCCGGATACGTCTTTGCAGTTGGCTCAAATGGATGCGGATATTGCGTTGGAAATCTTATTGGGCGACGAAGACATCGCGGATCTAGATGCTGATGCCTTCATTCAGATGGAGGCGATGTTGCTGATCGAAGAGGATGCGCAAGATGCGAGCTAGTCATTGGTGGTGCGCGTTGCTGATGTTGGTTTGCACGCAGCCCGCTGTTGCGGATGAGGCGGTGGACAACGATGCAGTGGATATGGAGATCATCGAGATGCTGGGTGAGATAGAAGATGACACGGGCGATCTTGAATTGGCGATGTCGGACGATGGTTTGGATGATCTGCCGACGAAGCAGGAGGTGAAAAATGCAAAATAAGACCCTTGGCGTGACGTTGCGCAGGATAGGTTTGTTGCTGGTACTTGGTGTGTTTTCACACATCGCACAAGCGGAGGGCTTGGCTTGGAATCAGCTGGATGCTCAACAGCAACAAGTGTTGGCTCCCATGAAAGACCGCTGGGATACTCTCCCACCGCAGAAACAGGAGCGCCTGAGTAAAGGTGCCAGCAAGTGGGCAAACATGTCGCCGCAACAGCGGTCGCAGGCAAAAGAGCGCTTGAACCGATTCAAGGATATGACGCCGAGCGAACGGGAGGTGGTGAAGAAGCGCATGAATGCTTTACGCGAGCTTCCACCAGAACAACGCCAAGCGATGCGCGAGAAATGGCAGAGCATGACGCCAGAGCAAAGATCACGAGCGATGACGCGCTGGCGTAGTCTTTCTCCTGAACAAAGGGAGCGCATCATCCAACGGCGAATCGACCGTCAGCATAGGCCGAACCGCAATCGGAAATGAAAAGTGAATACCTAGGATGAATGATATGAAGACTCTCGCAATCGCATGCCGCATCGCCTTGTTCCTCACACTTCCCTCTGTCGCCCACGCGGATGCCTATCTCGCCGCCACGGCAGGTACTGGCCCCGCTGGCTACCGTTCGACCGAGGTGAGGGGCAATGCCGATCTGTTTGATACGCCGTTGAATCTGAATGCGCTCGCGTTCATATCCGATTCGTTCTCGGGGGATTCCGCCAGCCAATCTGCTGTTGGTCTAGATTGGACGATCTCCAAACTCGCCACCCTAGGCGTATCGCACAACCAGCAAGACGACAGCATGGTCGATATGTCTGGGAATTCGATCAGTCTTTCGCTGATGCTGGATACGTTGTGGAAAAGCGCTCTGCGCACCCGACTGGATCTGAGCCATGGCACTTCGGCATATCAGTTCAAACAACTTCCTCAATCCGTGCAGAACGACACCATCAACCAGACTTCGAATCGCCTCGGTTTGAGCCAAGACCTCGCTGACCCACTCACGCTCTACATCTCTCACGACCAATACAGCTACGACAAAGACCCGAGAAAAACCGCGCAATATCTAATGAAGGTCTCGCCACGCCGGTCTTCCAATACGCGTGCCTCGCTGCTTTCTTTCCCTGATTCGACGAACAACTTCGGCATCACTTGGCGTGCACTGGATGCACTCTCTATCGATGTTTCCAGCAGCAAGACGACGACCCAATTAGATCAGGAGCAAAAGAGCCGACGTCTTGGTATCGATTATCAGATGACCGATAGACTCAACCTCACTGTCGCCGTCACACTCTCGACATCAACAGCGGTGGTCACCAAACAGGCTATATTCCCAAACATCCCTGCGCTGACGATCCCAGCAGGCACTGTCGTGTCACCTGCCACGAATGACAGATATGCCGAATTAGGCTTGGGTTGGTCGTTCTGATCTAGTCTCCTTCCTACACCGCGAAGCTACCAACGCGCAGAGAGCACCCCCATCTTTGTCGACATAATAAAAAATACTTGCCACTTTTTTGATTTATGGTGCTAGGATTCGCATAGATTGTCGACAATCGGAGTGGGCAGATGCTGATCCAAGTTCCAGAACAAGGTACCCTTGCAGACGTTGCAGCGCATCGTCTGGCGCATAGCATCGTCACTGGCGAGCTGGCGCAAGGCCAGAAGCTGAACGAGGCCGAGTTGGCAGAACGCTTCGGTATGGGGCGCGGTCCACTGCGCGAAGCCCTGCGCCATCTCGAAGGTATGCGCCTAGTCAAACGCATCCCCAATGCTGGCGCCCGTGTGGTAGTGCTGGATCGCAAGACCCTCTCTGATATCTATGGCGTACGCGAAGCGCTGGAAGGCATGGCCTGCCGCCTCGCCGCCACGCAGATGACCGATGAAGAGATCGCCAAATTGAGCAAGCTGCTCGACAACCACGAAGAGCAGATCAAGAAAGTCGGCGGCAAAGTCTATTCACAAAGCGAGGGCGACCTCGATTTCCATTTCCAGATCGCACGCGGCAGCCGCAACCAGATGCTGATGGACATGCTCGGCAGCGAGCAATACCAACTCCTGCGCATGTGCCGTTATCGCACCAGCCGCAAAGCCGCCCGCACCAAACCAGCATTGCAACAACACCGCCAGATCGTCGCCGCATTGGAACAACGCGACGGCGAACTGGCCGAGCTACTCATGCGTCGCCACATCCAAGGCGCATGGAAGAGCATCAGTGAAATGATCGATAAAGAGGAGGAAGCAGCATGAGCAGTACGCCCGGTAACAAACTGCGCCAAGCAGTGAAAGACAATTCTCCACTGCAAGTGGTCGGTGCAGTCACCGCCTACTGCGCCATCCTTGCGCAGAAGAGCGGCCACAAGGCGCTGTACCTTTCGGGTGGCGGCGTAGCGGCTTCTTCGTTGGGCATCCCTGATCTCGGCATCACCACTTTGCATGACGTATGCGAAGACACGCGCCGCATCACCGCTGCCAGTGATCTGCCTCTGCTGGTGGATGTGGATACAGGCTGGGGCGGCGCATTCAACATCGCGCGTGCGACCCGTGAGGTGGCGCAAGCCGGTGCGGCTGGTTTCCACATCGAAGACCAAGTGATGCAGAAGCGTTGCGGTCACCGTCCTAATAAAGCCATCGTGAGCCAAAGCGAGATGGTGGACCGCGTGAAGGCAGCGGTGGATGCGCGCGTGGACAGCAGCTTCGTCATCATGGCGCGTACAGATGCATTGGCAGTGGAAGGCATGCAGTCTGCCATCGACCGTGCGCAAGCCTGTGTCGAAGCCGGTGCAGACATGATCTTCCCCGAGGCGATGACCAAGCTAGAACAATACAAAGAATTCACCAAGGCGGTGAACGTGCCTGTGTTGGCGAACATCACCGAGTTCGGTGCGACACCGTTGTTCACCACGCAAGAGTTGTCTGGCGTGGGCGTGCAGTTGGTGCTGTATCCCCTCTCCGCCTATCGCGCCATGAGCAAGGCAGCGCTGAACGTGTATCAACACATCCTCGCCGACGGCACACAGCAGAACGTGGTGCCCACGATGCAGACACGTATGGAGCTTTACGATTATCTCGGCTATCACGAGTTCGAGCAGCAGCTCGATCGCTTGTTCGCTGAAAAAGGTGCTGAATAACTTTTCAATTAGGAGAATGACATGGCAGAAGAAACGACATTACCGAAGCCCAAGAAATCTGTCGCACTATCCGGCACCGTTGCGGGCAACACGGCGGTGTGTACGGTTGGACGCACGGGCAACGACCTGCACTATCGCGGCTATGACATCCTCGACTTCGCCGAGAAGGCGGAGTTCGAAGAGATCGCTCACCTGTTGATCCACGGCACGCTACCGACTGCCGCTCAACTCAAAGCCTACAAGGCCAAGCTGAAGACGCTGCGCGACCTACCCGCAGCGGTGAAGCAAGCACTGGAAGCACTGCCAGCCAACGCACACCCGATGGATGTGATGCGTACGGGTTGCTCGGTACTCGGCACGGTGGAACAAGAATCGGAGAAGCACGATCCAGAGAAGTCGAAAGAGATCATCGACCGCATGATGGCGAGCTTCGGTTCGATGCTGGTGTACTGGCATCACTTCACCACCTCCGGCAAACGCATCAACGTGGTGACCGATGACGATTCCATCGGCGGACACTTCCTGCACCTTCTGCACGGCAAGCCTGCGAAAGAAACTTGGGTGCGTGCGATGCACACCTCGCTCAACTTGTATGCCGAGCATGAGTTCAACGCCTCCACCTTCACCGCTCGTGTCATCGCGGGCACCAACTCCGACATCTACTCTTGCATCACCGGTGCCATCGGTGCCTTGCGCGGCCCCAAACATGGCGGCGCGAACGAAGAAGCGTTCCGCATCCAGAGCCGTTACAAGAGTGCTGATGAAGCTGAAGCCGACATCCGCGCACGTGTGGAACGCAAAGAGATCGTCATCGGTTTCGGCCATCCTGTGTACACCATCTCCGACCCGCGCAATGAAGTCATCAAACGTGTGGCACAAAGTCTGTCCAAAGAGAACGGCAACACGCTGATGTTCGACATCGCCGCGCGTTTGGAGACGACGATGTGGGACTTGAAGAAGATGTTCCCGAATCTGGATTGGTTCTCTGCCGTGTCGTACAACCAGATGGGCGTACCGACCGAGATGTTCACGCCGCTGTTCGTCATCTCACGCGTCACAGGATGGGGCGCACACGTGATGGAACAACGCGCCGACGGCAAGATCATCCGCCCAAGTGCCAATTACATCGGGCCGGAGAATCTGGCTTGGGTACCTATTGAGAAGCGTTAAATACACACCATGCCTATAGCCTTCGTCATTCCCGCGAAAGCGGGAATCCAGCAAAACAAACAACCCGCGCAGCGGACAAAACTGTTGTACCGCTGCGCGGTGATTATTTGAAGTAACTGGATTCCAGCTTTCGCGGGAATGACGGTGATCACTAATTTTGCGTTAACTAAACAAGGAAATAAAAAATGAGCGCCAATGTAGAGATGAACAACCGCCCTGCCCCCGACCAAGTGTTGGTGGATATCGCTAAATACGTATGCAATATGGAGATCAAATCCAACGAAGCTTACGACACCGCACGCAATTGCCTGATCGACACGCTGGGTTGCGGTCTGCTGGCGTTGCGCTTCCCCGAGTGCACCAAGCATCTGGGCTCTATCGTGCCCGGCACGACGGTGCGTCACGGCGCGCGCGTGCCCGGTACGTCGCATGAGCTCGACCCCGTCAAAGCCGCATGGGACATCGGCGCGATGATTCGTTGGTTGGACTACAACGACACTTGGTTGGCTGCGGAATGGGGACACCCTTCGGACAACCTCGGCGGCATCTTGGCGGTGGCGGATTATCTGAGCCGTTGCAACGTGGCTGAAGGCAAACCTGCGCTGACCGTACGCGACGTATTGACCGCGATGATCAAGGCACACGAGATCCAAGGCGTGTTGGCACTGGAGAACAGTTTCAACCGCGTCGGTCTGGATCATGTGGTGTTGGTGAAGGTCGCTTCCACTGCGGTGGTGACGCGTCTATTGGGCGGCACTGAGGCGCAAGTGATCGACGCGCTGTCACAAGCCTTCGTCGATGGTCAATCGTTGCGCACCTATCGTCACTCGCCGAACGCGGGCTCACGTAAATCGTGGGCGGCAGGTGATGCGACATCGCGCGCTGTGCGCTTGGCGATGATCACATTGAAAGGTGAGATGGGCATCCCCGGCGTGCTGACTGCGCCACAGTGGGGCTTCTACGATGTGTTGTTCAACAAGACCAACAAGGATCAAAAACTCAAGCCAGAAGCGGAGCGCAAGTTCGCACTGAATCAACCGTATGCGAGCTACGTGATGGAGAACGTTCTGTTCAAGATATCCTTCCCTGCGGAGTTCCACTCACAGACTGCATGTGAATGCGCGGTGCGTTTGCATCCACAAGTGAAGGATCGTTTGAAGGACATCAAGAAGATCGTCATCACCACACATGAGTCCGCCATCCGCATCATTTCCAAGGTCGGCCCCTTGGCTAACCCTGCCGACCGCGACCACTGCATCCAGTACATGGTGGCTGTGCCTTTGGCGTTCGGCGACTTGGTGGCGGAACACTACGAAGACAGTTTCCACAACAGCAATCCCATCATCGACCAATTGCGCGAGAAGATGGAGATCGTGGAAGAGGCACGCTACAGCCGCGAATATCTGGAATCGGACAAGCGCTCGATAGCCAACGCGATCCAAGTGTTCTTCAACGATGGCAGCAGCACCGAGAAGATCGAAGTTGAATACCCGATCGGTCACCGTCGTCGTCGCGCCGAAGGCATCCCCGTGCTGGAGCAGAAGTTCTTGAGCAATCTGCGCACCCGCTTCCCCGAGCATCGCTGCCAAGAGATCATGGCGCTGTGTCTGGATAAGAAGAAGTTGGAAGCGACACCGGTGAACACCTTTATGGAATTGTTTAGCATCAATTAACGTTGCGTCATTCCGGCGTAGGCCGGAATCCAGTGCTTTTATTAAATATGCTTTTAAGTATCGTCCTTGCTTCGCAAGGTAATTGTTTGATTGACTGGATTCCGGCCTGCGCCGGAATGACGACAAAGAGGGAGAATCGAGATGAGCTACCAAACCGAGTACGACCGTTCGATGAAAGACCCGGCAGGCTTCTGGGGGGACCAAGCCAAGGCGCTAGAGTGGTTCAAATTCCCGCAGACGATCCTGACGACCGATGCGGATGGCATCGGCCACTGGTTCGGCGATGGCGAGATGAACACGGCTTACATGGCTTTGGATCATCACGTGAAGAACGGTCGCGGCGAACAGACGGCGATCATCTACGACTCCCCTGTCACCAACACCAAACGCAAGTACAGCTACGCAGAGCTGACCGATGAAGTAGCACGCACGGCGGGCATGCTGGCGGACTTGGGCGTGGTCAAAGGCGACCGCGTCATCATCTATATGCCGATGATCCCCGAGGCGGTCATCTCGATGTTGGCCGTGGCACGTTTGGGCGCGATCCACTCGGTGGTGTTCGGTGGTTTCGCACCGCCTGAATTGGCACAGCGCATCGACGATTCGACACCGAAAGTCATCCTCACCGCGTCGTGCGGCATCGAGATCAAGCGCGTCATCGAGTACATGCCTTTGCTCAACAAGGCCATCGACTTGGCGAAACACAAACCACAAAGCTGCGTGGTGTTCCAACGTCCACAATGCAACGCGCCACTCGTTGCAGGACGTGACCATGATTGGTCGACGTTGCTGGCGAAATCAAAGGCGGTAGGTTGTACTCCAGTAAAGGGCAGCGATCCGCTTTACATCCTCTACACATCAGGCACGACAGGCAAACCCAAAGGCGTGGTGCGCGAGAACGGAGGACATGCGGTGGCGTTGAAGTACAGCATGAAGGCCATCTACAACGTGGATGCTGGCGATGTGTTCTGGGCGGCGTCGGACGTGGGTTGGGTGGTCGGCCACTCTTACATCGTGTACGGCCCACTGCTGCAAGGCTGCACCACGATAGTCTACGAAGGCAAACCCATCATGACGCCGGATGCAGGCGCGCTGTGGCGCATCATCTCGGAATACAAAGTTAAATCTTTCTTCACCGCGCCCACCGCTTTCCGCGCAGTGAAGAAGGAAGATCCCGATGCATTGCTGATGAAACCTTATGACTTGAGTAAGTTGCAGGTCATCTTCTCGGCAGGCGAACGTCTCGACCCACCGACACAAGAGTGGCTCACCGAGAAGAGCGGCAAGACGGTGGTGGATCACTGGTGGCAAACAGAAACGGGTTGGGGCATCACGGCTAACTTGTGGGGCGTGGAACCTAAGCCAGTGAAGCTCGGCTCCTCTACCCTGCCCACGCCAGGCTTCGATGTGCGCATCCTCGATGAGAACGGCAAGCAGATGGCGGCCAACGAGCAAGGCTACATCGCCATCAAGTTGCCGCTGCCGCCTTCATGTATGAATCGCGTGTGGGGCGACGACGACAAATTCCGTGAAAGCTATCTGCAATTCCTGCCCGGCTACTACACCACCGGCGACGGCGGTTACATCGACGATGAAGGTTATGTGTTCGTGATGGGTCGCGTGGACGATGTGATCAACGTGGCAGGTCACCGTCTCTCCACGGGTGAGATCGAAGAAGTGGTGGCAGGCCATCCCGCCGTTGCGGAATGCGCCGTCATCGCGCGCGACGATGATCTGAAAGGACAAGTACCGATGGGATTGGTGGTGCTGAAATCTGGTGCGGCCATCGACGATGCCGTGCTGCAAAAGGAACTGGTCGCCCGCGTACGCGAAGCCATCGGTGCCATCACTTGCTACAAAGACACCGTCATCTTGAAACGTCTGCCCAAGACGCGTTCAGGCAAGACCTTGCGCAAGACACTGAACAAGATCGTCAACGGCCAAGAGTACCAAGTGCCTTCCACCATCGACGACCCTGGCGTCATCCCTGAGATCATCGACATCCTGAAGCAACAGGGATTCGTGAAGTAAGGTGTAGTTCGCAAAAAATAAAAAGGCTCACAGTGATGTGAGCCTTTTTACTTGTAGGCTAAAGCACACAAAGTGTTCCCCCACCGAGCGTGTGCTGTTGGGGCTTCAGCCCCATACAGCCACGGCCTACTCCTTGCGGGTACTAATCCCTCCCCCAGTGGGATAACCAGCGACTTGCACAGCTTCATCGTGCTTAGTCGAATGGCTAGTTGTTTCATCAGAGGGACTAAACACAAAGCATCTACGCTCTAACTCCCTCTCCCACCGGGGGAGGGCTGGGGTGGGGGAACAATCTTTACTCACCCTCTACTCCGCCGACGCTCCACAGCACTTTTTATACTTCCGTCCACTGCCGCAGATGCAGGGAGCATTACGGCTTATCTTTGGATTCTCAGCCTCTGAGGACTTGCCGCTCACGCGAATATCTTCCGCACGTCGTTGCGGTGCCCAAAACTTATAGATCCATCCCACACTCGCAGGGATCGTTTTAGACAATTCCTCTCGTTGGGCAGGCGTTTGTACAAGCTGCTCTTCCTCTTCAGTCACTTCTTCTGCGCCCAGCAAGTAAATCGGTCGCAGCATATCCACGCCGTGCTTTGATTCAAGCAAGGCATTCCAACTATTTCTATTGAGTTGGATAGCAGTCATGAACCCATGCGCCCACATCTCGCCATCCACATACTCGCGCTCGTCATCCTGATAGACGTTCAAGTCGAACACAGGCTCGAAGGGTTCATCTTCTTGTTGCAGATTCCAAACGATGGCGTTCAGGTGGCGCGTCATCAGGCCGATGATCTTTTCTTCCTGCGCCTGTGATTCAAACGTTGGCGCATCACTCGCTGCTGGCCCCCACACTCGAGGCAGCCAGTCACTTTGCTCTAGTCTTACTGGACCTGATGCGACTGCGGTGAGATAGCCATCTAGGCAGTCCAACAGCATGACCTCATTGGTGGTGGCATCCGACATGAGGAAGGCATCCAGCTCATCCATCTCCTTATCTGAGAGCGCTGGCTCGACTTCCATTTGTTCTAGTTCTTGATTCGGCATGATGGTGCTACTTCCCTTCTTGAACGATCAGATAGCGCGCTTTGAGCGAGCTGTAGAGTTCATCTCGTACATCAGGAGATTCCAAGTCCACGATCTCCAGCACCTCGACTAGGTGTTCATTGTCCTCGCGGCCATCCCACACCTTGATGTAAGTCCCCGCCTTATAGCCGTGATCTTGGCGGAACACGTTGAGCACGTTCTTGCCGACGTACTGCTTGAACAGATCGTTCCATTCCATATCGCAGTCATGCAACAGCGATTCGAACAGCGCCAGACTCGCCCGCTTGGCCGCTGCCAACCCCACCAATAGATCGAGCTTGTCCAATAAACTCAATTGAGTGAGCACGTAATATTGGCTATCGAACTGAACCGACTTCTGGCGCAGATTCAGCTCCGCCATCATCTCCATCTTGGCGAGAGCGATGTTGCCGAATTTGGCTTGAATGGATGCGGAAAGCATAAAGTGCCAGATATCCACCAACTCCATGCGCAACTGCGCCAAGTCGCAATCCTGCTTCTTCCACCATTTCCAACCGTGATGCTCGATCGCTTCGACACCTTCGACTTGGATCGCACGATGCCAATTGTTGTTTGCTGCTACCCAATCTGGGTTGACCTTGTTGTTCATGCCATCCTGCAATTCGAGCATGGTGATGAGTTGCGATTCTGAGATTGTCATTACGAGTGCCTATTGAGAAGGGCGCGCATTTTACAGCATGGGGATGGGGTTTCGATTTTGATAAGGGAGACTGTGTAAATAGGCAGGTTCTCGGCCATATAGAGACGCGGGGAAATTGCTAAATCGGCTGAGACCGCCGTTCTGAAGGGCTGTTCGCTTCCAATCCAACAGCAGGCTCAAGTGTCCTTTGGACAACATCACAGTCTGCTTTTCGGGATCGATGGCGGTAACTTCGCCGTGTATCAACTTGACACCGTGTTTCTTCTTCAACGCATCATAACTACGGGTCAGGTCATTTATCTTGCGTGAACCGCCCAACACGGTATTACTCATTGGGCAGGAGATGAACATCGCGTTGCGCTCTATCAGCACCACCTCGACTTTGTTATGACTCCAATCTCGAATATATTTTGCTGCGGTCGCCCCACCGAATCCACCGCCAACGATCACAACGCGCTGGCCTTTCTTCTTCAGCAATTCGCTCCCTGCGATCGCGATACCTGGAAAAGCACCAACGGCGATACCTGCTACGGTCATCTTTAAAAAATCACGACGATTGATTGACATGTCTCACTCCCTCGAATTGGTTATGGCGCTGGTGACTAGTGTTTCTTGGCGACTTTTTGCGATGCAAAAAAATCGGCCAACAACTCGAACTCCGCATCCGTATATCCCTTGGCATGGTGTTGCATCACCGTTGCCGGACGAACTCCCGATTTGAACTCTTTCAATGCCGTCACAAAGTACGTCCTATCCAATCCTGCCAATGCTGGCATGCCACTCTTACTATGTCCGTTGGTGCCATGGCAGGCAGCACATGAGCCAGCCAAGTTACGCGCGTGTTTATCGACTTCAGCATTAGCTTGAGACACTGGCAATACCAAAGCAATGGCGAACGTTAGTGCAAATATGACTCTTTTTCTCATCGCATATCTCCCTCGTTAATTGAACTTCAAGTAAGGCTTGCGCATGCTCTATCAGGCATGCTGAACCGTCCATAACCAAAACGAGCAAACCCGATAACACCTTAGGGTTATTTATTAGCTGATGCTTATTTATCAAACAGATAGGTATGCTGTAGAACATGACTTTGCCCCCTATTGGGACAGCCATTCACTCTATGCGAATTTCAAGCACGGCAGGCATTACAGGTGCGCCCTATGGCACAGGAGGGATGTTGAAAACTACTCAGGGACGACCAACGTGGGAACATCTAGTTTGCCCGCGATGTGCTCCATCAAACTTTGGTTACCGAACGGAATGATGTGATAGCGCTGCCGACCGATCACGACCATATCTGCCGAAGTCTCATTGACGCTAGCGAGTATCTGCTCGACTGGCTTGCCGATACGTACGACTCCTTGCACCTTCTCAGTGACAGCCGAGGCGATAGAAACGCTCAATGTGTTCAGGCTTTGGGTCTTGAGAAACGATTCCTGATCCGGCGCGACACTCAATAAGGTCAACGGTAACCCACACACCTCAGCGATGGTGCCTGATATCTTGGCGATGCTGGTGGCGGATGGGGTATCGCCCACGGCGGCCAGCACCCGAGTACGCCAGAACTCAGCGGCGCGTGGCACCAACAAAACGCTACACGAGGTATCGCGTATCACTTTGCTGACCATCTCTCCCACCAGTAAGCGGGCCAAGAAACTGGGCTTGCCTCGACGACGTATGACGATGAGATCGGCTTTCGACTCGGCGGCTTCTGCCACGATCTCGCCATGCACCTCACTTCCGCGACGTACATGCACATCTAGCTCGACGCCAAGTGCCTCTGCCTGTTTTCTCAATGCAGAGATCTTATTTCCCGCTTCTTGCTCTGCCCGCAAAGCCAACTCTGGCATCTCGGCTTCGTATTCTGGGTTGCTGAGCAAGGGCACGACCACACGCAGGGGGACACCACAACGTTTCGCCATCGCGAAAGCGAGTCGTTCTGCCCCCACATCGAACTCAGTGTGTTCGGTCGCGAGTAGGATTCGGTTGAAGGGATAGTGGCTCATAGTCATTGTCGTTAGTGTCCGACGGTGAGGATACCTGACGCAGCCAGCACTTGCACCAACAGTGCGATAATGCAGATAGCCAAGAACGCCCAATCCTTGCGGCTGGAATAGATCGGCATGACGACCAACAGACATAACAACGAACAGCCTGACAACCAAGCGATTCCCAACAGGCCCGCAAAGTCGCCTTGATCGAGCAACCCCAGCCACTGCCAACCGGTTGGCGCTCCAGTTTGCTGCAAGTAATCCTGCGAGGACAGTGTCCACACGTTCGGCATCTCATCGAGTGGGATGCGTGCGGGTAACCAGCCAAGCACATAAGCCAAGAAAGTGACGGCCAGTATCACCAAGCCTGAGCGCGAACCCCAGCTTAGCCAAGTCGCATAGCGCTGTTGCTCAAGCGAGATGTATGAATCATCCTTTGCATCACTCATACCCATATCCCCAATCCTTTTAACAAGGCGCGTAGCCCCGCAAATAGCAAGAGTGTGATCACCATCTTGCGCACGACGGAGGCTTTCAAAACATGCAACAAACGTGCGCCGATCATCGCGCCCAACATCATGCCGATGACCGACGGTACGGCGATGATCGCCAATACCGCACCTTTGTTCAGATAGATCCAAGCAGCTGATGAATCGACCAAGGTCAGGATGAAACTCGATGTTCCAGCAGACACCTTGAGTGGCGCACCCATCAATAGGTTGAGTACCGGCACATTAGCCCACCCAGCTCCCATGCCGAACAATCCTGCCAAAAAACCGATGCCGACGAACAAGCTCAAACCCAGCGGGGTGCGATGCACTTTCCAATCGATCCGTTGGTTACGTGCTGCGTCATGGTAGATGCCATTCATTGACAATACGCTGGCTAATTTATCTGATGCCTTAACCTCTGGGAATTCAGATTTCTTTGCCAGCGCCATCAACACCACGATTCCTAAGATCGTTCCTCCCAATGCAATCTGAACGATATTCGCAGGAATTGCCAAACCGATCATGGCTCCTGCAATAGCGCTAGCAGATGCGAGAACAGCCAATGGCAAAGCTAATCTCAAATTAGCCAATCCACCGCGCAGCAGAGATGGACCAGCAGCCAAAGCACTCGCCAAGGCCACCAATAGGCCTGCCCCACGTACAAAGTCCAGATGGAATGGAAAGAAACCGCCGACGATCGGCACGAACAGTACGCCACCGCCCACACCAGAAGGAACAGCGACGATCCCCAAGAAGAAACAGGTGATGAAAAGTGCCAGCGCCCAGCCCCACCAAGGCATGGTGCTTGCCTCGGGCATACTTTCAGTAGCAAAGGCTCCAGCCGCGAACAACGACAGCGACAGCGCCAGTAACAATGCATTCGATTTGAGCAAGCCTCCGATGTCACGCAGCCTAGCTAGCATTAAGATTTACCTTGGTAGTAAAGATTCTGCGGATGTTTGGCTTCTGCGAAGAAATACCAACGCTCTGCCAATAGTCCCGTGTATTGAAGAATGAATGCCAGCAACGGCACAGTCAAGACCAGTAACAGCGGTGCGATGAACGAGAGCACTAGGAAGGCAGGTACGATAGCGCGCACAAAGGCCGCACTCTTACCGTGAAAGAACTCACGGGTGTTATATGAACCGCCCATGGAACCTTGCGCTTTCTGCACGATATGCGGATGGCGGATGCCGATAGCAGTTTGCAGAGTACTTGCAGGTGTGAGCGTCGCGTTCCTCCAAAGTGATGCACCACGCGTCAACAATCCGATCGAAGTGAGGATGACTGCAGTCTTTGCCAAAGCGCCCACTAGATCTGGCGCGGTGAAGCTGGCGTAAGCGGCCGCCAAGGTCATCCCTGAGGCTGCCCCTAGCATGGTGAAGTTCACCACGGTCAAGGGGTGCGCCCATTCCTTCAACACCTTGACTGCTGCATAGATCATGGCCGTCGCGACATACAGCACGAGCGCCAATACGATACCGACTATACCGATGACGGTAGTGTGCCCCAAGCCTGCCCAGTGCGCCACACCATAGGCAAACACCGCAGCCATGAATGCAGGTAGTGCGATCACTTCGCGCGACAACCAAGAGGTACGCCACATCATCATCGCCCGCCAAGCACGTTCCGGATGCCCCAAGTGGAAGAAAGAGGCCAGCAAGCCCGCACCGCACAACACCAGAATGATGGCACTACCTCCAATCAAGAATCCGGGCGGCAAGGCATCACCCAAAAGCAACTCACAAGCGAAAAGTGCGATGAAGAATCCCTGCCCGGCTCCGATGAGCGTAGTCAAGAACAGTACAGAAAAGGCGGGACGCATGGAATGATTCCTTGATGGTTAGCGACTAGTTAAGTTCTTCGGCCGTCGGCGGCAAATTCTTATCGAACGGAGCGCCATCGATCTTGTGCGGATTGTCTGAACGATACAGTTCATCTGGCCGCACACTGACCGTCGTCTTGCGACGTGGTAGATAGTGATTAGAGGGCTTGGTGTTCGCTTCAGACATCAAGGCATACCCACCTCGCTCACGGATCGCGACAGAGACCTCTGATTCAGGATCATGCACATCGCCAAACAGGCGTGCACCAGGAGGACAGGCCAACACGCAAGATGGCTTGCGGCGCTCTTCTGGGATGCTCTCATCGTAGATTCTATCCACACACAAAGTGCACTTGGTCATCACCTTGCGCTGCTCATCGAATTCGCGCACACCGTAGGGGCATGCCCAAGAGCAATACTTGCAACCGATGCACTTGTCATAATCGACCAGCACGATCCCATCTTCCTTGCGCTTATAAGAAGCGCCTGTCGGACACACAGGTACGCATGGCGGGTCTTCGCAATGCAGACATGATTTGGGGAAATGTACCGTATCGGTGTTGGGAAAGGTGCCGACCTCAAAGGTCTGCACACGATTGAAGAACGTACCATTAGGCTCGGCTTCATATGGGTTGCAATCCACCAAGGGTCCCGCAGCACCCGAGGTGTTCCACTGCTTACAGTTGGTCACGCAGGCATGACACCCCACGCAGACGTTCAAATCGATGACTAGCGCTAGTTGAGTCATTTACGCGCTCCATTTTTCTTGCCGGCGAACCACGATTGCCAGCCCATCTTCCTTTGTCCCATACCGGGCACTGGCTGCATCGTGTCGAACTGGGGAGAACTGACCTCCTCCTCGCCCTCAGCCACCGGATAGATTCGCACGCGCACGTCATACCAAGCGGCCTGCCCCGTGATGGGGTCAGAATTGGAGAAGCGTTTGCCATTCGGCCTTGCGCGCAACTCTTCCGATATCAAGTGGTTGAGCAGGAAGCCCTGCTTAGACTCGTTCGCATCACCCGTCAGGTTCCATGCGCCTGATGATTTCCCGATGGCATTCCACGTCCACACCGTTCCCGGCTCGACCGCCTCGGAGTGACGGCACAGACACCGCACCTTGCCCCATTGTGACTCCACCCACATCCAAGCACCGTCAGCGATACCCGCCGCTTCGGCAGTACGCGTATTGACGTGCAGATAGTTGTAAGTGTGGATCTGGCGCAACCACGCGTTCTGCGAATCCCACGAGTGGTACATCGCCATCGGACGCTGCGTGAGTGCATTCAAAGGATATTTCTTCAGATCGCTTTCATTGTCTTCCAACGGCGCGTACCAGAATGGCAAAGGATCGAAATAAGTCGTCACACGTTCACGCAATTCATCCGGAGGCTGTTTACCTGGGCGTTTACCTTGTGCTGCCAGACGGAAACCTTGCAATATCTCTGAGTAGATGTGGATCACGATGGGGTCGTTGTCGCGGCGCATGCCGGACTGTTGCGCCCAATCCATGTAACCCTTGTTCCAGTTACGCATGTACTGGCTGGACGGAGGTAGATGGTATTGGAAGAAACAATTGTTTTTCTCGTACATCTCCCACTGTTTAGGGTTCGGCTCACCGCGCATGGCTTTATCGCCATCCTTACCGCGCCATCCGGTGAGGAAGCCGATACCTGAGCCCGGTGCAGTTTCGTAATTGACCACGAAGTCTGGATAGTTCTTGAACTTGCGCTCCCCTTCTGCTGTTGTGAAGGCGGGCAATTTCAAGCGTCCGGCGAGTTCGACCAAGACTTCTTGGAACGGTTTGCATTCACCTGTCGGTGGCAATACGGGAATGCGCACGGAATCGACTGGGCCGTCGTACTCCGAGATCGGACGATCCAGCATGGACATGCAGTCATGCCGCTCCAGATAGGTCGTGTCAGGCAATATAAGATCAGCGAAGGCCGTGGTCTCGGATTGGAAGGCATCACACACGACGATGAACGGGATCTTGTAGCCACCGTCCACATTCTTGTCGGTGAGCATGTTGCGCACTTCCGAGGTGTTCATGCTGGAGTTCCATGCCATGTTGGCCATGAACAGTAACAGCGTATCGATAGGATACGGATCACCGCGCCACGCATTGGTGATGGCGTTATGCATCATGCCGTGTACCGATAGCGGATGCTCCCAAGAGAATCCCTTATCCAAACGCACAGGCTGACCGCTCGCATCGACGAACAGGTCATCCGGACTTTCTGGCCAACCCAATGGAGCACCACCCAACGGAGTGTTGGGCTGGACCGCCTCAGGACCTTTGGATGGGCGTGCATTAGGCGGAATGGCGCGAGGATATGGCGCTTTATGGCGGAAGCCACCGGGACGATCGATGGTGCCCAACAGCGACATCAGGATCGCCAAAGAGCGGATGGTTTGAAAACCATTAGAGTGTGCAGCCAGTCCGCGCATCGCATGGAAAGCGACTGGGTTGCCGGTCACGCTCTCATGCTCTTCACCCCACCAGTCCGTCCAAGGTATAGGCAATTCGATCTTCTGGTCGCGTGCAGTGATGCCCATCTCATGCGCGATGCGTTTGATGGTGGCTGCATCGATACCCGTTATCTCCGCCGCCCATTCAGGTGTGCAATCTGCGACACGTTCCTTCAACAATTGGAAAGCGGGTTTGACGGGCGTCCCATCCGGCATGGTGAAACTACCGAACAGCACGGGGTCGGCATCTTTTGCGTGGTCACCCACGGGCTTATTGGTGAGACGGTCCCACCAGTAGAAATTGTGCGGGCGCAAAGGGTTGATCTTTTCACCATCCGGGTTGCGCAACATCATGCCGAAGTCTTTGCTGGCTTCGTCTTGGTTCACCAACTGTCCTGAGTTGGTGTAACGCGCTAAGAATTCACGGTCATAAAGACCCAATGCGATGATCTCGCGAATGATTGCGAGTATCAGTGCGCCATCCGTGCCAGGCTTGATGGGGATCCACTCGTCCGCAATGGCGGCATAACCGCTGCGCACTGGATTGATGGCAACGAACTTCCCGCCGTTACGCTTGAAATCACCGATGGCACTCTTGAGCGGATTGGAGTGATGGTCTTCTGCCGTACCGATCATGTAGAAGACTTTAGCGCGCTCTAGGTCGGGACCACCGAACTCCCAGAACGAACCGCCGATGGTGTAGATCATGCCCGCCGCCATATTGACGGAGCAGAAACCACCGTGGGCGGCATAGTTAGGCGTGCCGAACTGGCGAGCGAAAAGGCCCGTCAACGCTTGCATCTGGTCACGACCGGTGAACAACGCGAATTTCTTAGGGTCGGTGGCACGTAGGTGTGACAGGCGCTTCTCTAAGATACCAAAAGTCTCTTCCCAGCTGATCTCTTCGAACTCGTTCGCACCGCGTTCACTTCCTGGCTTACGACGTAACGGCTTGGTCAACCTTGCAGGCAAATACTGTTTCATGATGCCTGAGCCACCCTTGGCACAGATCACGCCCTTGTTCAACGGATGGTCAGGGTTTCCTTCGATGTAGCGCACCTCTCCATCACGCAGATGCACTTTGATGCCGCAGCGGCACGCGCACATATAACAAGTGGTGGTTTTGGTTTGGGTGGTCGCATCTGGGAGCGGAGAAGCTATAGGGTCGTGTATGGGCGAGGACATATCAGCTTTAAGTTGGGTTAACGTCACGCTTCATAAAACACGAATTCGTGGATCCGCGCGGACTTTTTTCAGTTGGCGTATTAGGCGCAATCGCGCGACAAGGTGTCTATAACCACATCGGGTAGGGAAGCGTATAACCCTCATGGGGGAGACGCGCCACGAATCGTTTTACCTTGTTGATATTTTTAGGGATTCGACATAGTCTGAACGATGTCACACAGGCACAGCCGCACAATTCACTCGATGCAAAAGAAGACGATCCCCATATCGGATGCGGACCACAGCGGCTTTTCGTGGGTACGCGAACCCAGCTTCACCCCACCTGGGAAGGATGGGGGAGTCAGCGCTTGCCTGACCCATGAGTTCGCCGCCCCACGCACGGGCGAGTTGAAAGCACTCCTAGAATCATTTTTGGAAAGTAGCATCAGCGCAGTCAACGCCAGTGCCGGCGTCGTCAGACTTTTATCGCCTGATGGGCATACCTTACAAATAATCAGCTCTTCCGGCTTATCTACCGAGCTACAAGATGAGGCTGAGAACTTCATCGAACTAGAGTGTGTCGAGATCGACAATGCCACGCTTGGACATCTGATCCACGCCTCCGACATCAGTGGATGCTCATCCAAGATGGAATGTCGCCATTCTAGTTGTGCCTTCCAATCCTTAGTGTCCGCGCCATTGGAGACCCCCAATGGAACATCCCCACAAATCGGCATCCTGACCCTGTTCTTTGACCTGCCGACCGAGATCTCGAATCATGTCACCACCACCATTGAGGCGGTCGCTGAAATGATGAGTTCCGCGATAGAACACACGCGTGCCAACCGTGAGTCTCGCCGCTTGGAGCGTTTGACTGCTAGACAAGAGATCGCGAACGACATCCATGATTCGCTAGCACAGACATTGACCTACGCCCGCATGCGCGTCAGCTTGCTACTGGAAGCGATACGCTCCGGCAATGAAGCGATGGCGACACAATATGCGCGCGAAGTGGATGGCGCCCTAGAGATCGGGCAAAAAAGTGCGCGCGAACTCATCAAGGATTTTCGCTGTGAGATGAATCCGAGTGGTTTGTTATCCGCGCTTGACGACATCACCACACAATTTCGCGAGCGCAATCAGATCGTGCTCGATTACCACAACAAGTTGGTCGACCTTGAGCTGCCCCTCGAATATGAGATCCAGGTGTATCACATCGTGCGTGAGGCGCTGACCAACATTTCCAGACATTCAGGCGCGACCCATGCGCGACTGTTCGTCGATGCTGCCTTTGGCTACTACTTGTTCACTATCGAGGACAACGGCAGCGGTGCCAGCACTTTCACTCCCGTGGAAGGGCACTATGGCATGATGATTATGCGCGAACGAGCACACCGGATCGGAGGCAAGATCAAGGTGGAAAGTGCATCTGGGTTGGGTACCCATGTGCAATTGAGCTTCCCCGAACCATCACTAGGCTGGAGAACGACAAATGAATGAGAAACTAAAATTAGTTCTAGTGGATGACC
>JBGSWB010000157.1:0-10467 GCA_041752675.1 Sideroxydans sp.
GCATGCAAGGTCTTCTCGATCTGCATCGCGCCGTTGGTGGAAAGGTGGTCTGCGGATATGGGGACGATGAGTCCGTTGCAGGCGAAGATGGCGTTCAAGGAAAGTACGCCGATCAAGGGGCTGCAGTCCATGATCAAGGGGGAGTCTTTGTCGCCGAACTTTTCCAATCGCAGTGCAGTATTGAGTTTGTTCACCACGTTGTATCCCTTGCCGTACAGCACGTCCACTTTGGAAAGTTCGGTGTGGGAGGGGATGACGTGCATGCCGTTGGCGGAGGTGTGCACCAGTTCGCGCAGGGGGCGGTTGCGGCCAATACCGTTTCGTCGCCAGATTTGGCGGTGACATTGGTGATGGAGCTGAATTGGGCTTGTGGATCTAGATCGATGGCGTAGGTGGAGCGTCCACTACGCAAGAGGGCGGCAGCAAGGTTGAGCGCTGTGGTGGTCTTGCCGACGCCGCCTTTTTGATTGAATACAGCGATGATGCTCATGGGGTCAGCGCAGCAACTCCTCGATCTTGCGGTTGGCGCCGTGCAGTTTCTTGAAGAGAGCGGTCAGCAAAGCTTTGTCGATGTATGTCTTGGCATCACCTTTGATGCTGTCTAGACCCGTCTTCTTGAACTCAGCAACGACTAGATGGCTATCAGCAGTGACGGTCGCAGAACGCTCCAAGGTCTCGTTGGCAAAGAAGACACCCTCGCCGATGCATTCACCACTATGGATCACACCAACAGCTTTACCTCTGTAATAGGCTGTAGCTGTGCCAAACAGGATGACGAAGAACGAGGTCATGTCTTCGCCTTCGGTGGTCATCGCTTGGCCTTGTACGAAGGTCTTGATCTCAGCATGTTCAGAGATGGGCGTGAGCCACTCGCTGGGGATGGGGTCGAAGAAGGAGCACTTGCGCAGTTCGTTGAAACGATCCGACGAGGCTTCGTCGAGGCGTTGGGTGAAGCTGGCTAAGCTGGCTTGGATTGCATCGAGATCGTCCATCATCTACTCCCAATTTCAAACATGCGCGCAAGTTACCACAAGCCGCAGTGTATGTGTTGTAGAGCGCGTTTCAGATAAACTCCCGCTATGGATATCAACACACAGTGGGATAAAGAATCACTTTTGAAAGCGACCGCATTCGAGCCATTGCATCCCGTCATTGCTCGCATGAATCAAGGACATTTCCCGACGTTGCCGGAATGCAATGCGCTGTTACTGGCACATGAGCCGAGTATCAATGTCAATAACGGCACTGTGCTGACCTTTGTCCCACAGGACTACGGCAAGCTGGAATTCGAGGCGCAATACGAGCCGCGTTGTTATTTGAAGGGGGAAGTGCCGACGCGTGAGGAAAATTGGCACGATCTGCTGAATGCACTGGTGTGGCTGACCTTCCCTAAAGCCAAGGCGGCGATCAATGGACGACATTATGCCGCGTTGACTCAAGCGGCGCTGCCAGAGGGCACGAGCGAGCGGGGCGCCGTGCGCGATGCCATCACGCTATTGGATGAATCCGGCGTTATCGTACCGTATGCAGATGAGGGCTTGGCGGAACTGCTGCGAGGGTTCCGCTGGAAGGAATTGTTTTGGTATCGGCGGGAGCAACTGGATGCAAACATGGGCTTCTATATCTTCGGACACGGGCTCTACGAAAAGGCGCTGAATCCCTATATTGGAATGACCGGGCAAGGCTTGCTGCTTCCCGTGGAGAATGCCTTCTTTACTTGGTCGCTAGAGCGGCGATTGGTACATCTGGATGAGCAACTGGCGGCGTATCTCTCGAATGCTGAGAATGCATGCAACACGCGTGAGCTTTCGCCAGTGCCTTTGTTAGGTATTCCGGGGTGGAGTGCGGATAACGAAGTGGCTACGTATTACGACAACACGGACTATTTCCGCGCTGGCAGACAAAGTTCAGCGCAACGCAAACCACTCAACACCGCACCTTCCAGCGTCGCCGGGTAATCACCGTCTGTATAGTCGCCAGCCAAAAATAGGTTGGGAATGGCGGTGCGTTGGGTAGGGCGATCAAGATTCGGTGAGCAGCAGAAGGTCGCGCGTTTCTCGGCGATGACTTTGAACCAATCCGGTCTCACAACGATGCCGAACTCCTCACGCAGTTCGGCGATGACTTTCTCAGCCAGATCATCTTGGCTCAATTCTTGGTGTACCCCTTCAGCGCTGATGACGGATGCAAGTAAGCCGTGTTGATCGGCTATCTGCCCTTTGTCGAACAACCACTGGCTGAAGCGTTGATGCAAACCGATCATGGGATGGGGCAGACGCACATGCGCGGGATATTGCAGATACACGGTGTAGATGGGTTGCTGTTCTAGTGCATCAATCTGCGAAACGGTTTTGCTCATCTCGGAGATAGGACGTAACAGCTTGGCGGCGACGCTGGGTGGTGCGGCGCAGATGACGTGGCTGAAGGTATGGGTGCCTTCGGCGGTGACCAGTTCGAAGCCATTTTGTTTGGGGTCGATTGACTCCACCCCACATGAGAGATGCACTTTTTCACCATGACGCGCCATATAGTCCGCTGCACGTTGCGGGAACAATGTGGTGAAGTCGATGCGCGGCAGCAGCATGTCGCTATCCGCGCGTTTGCGGTTGAGCGCATCACGCAGCACATTGAGTAAGACCTGCGCAGAAGCTTTATGGATAGGTGTGTTCAACGCGGCGATGCACAGCGGTTCCCACAGCTTGAGGGAGAGATCTGCATCTTGGCCGAACTCGACGAGCAGTTCTTTGACGGTCGTGTCCTGTTCAAGCTGGAACTTCATTCCTTGCAACTTGAGCATGAACCCAGCGGCCTTCATGCGTTCGGCCCACGTCAGTCCTTGTGCATTGAGCAAGGCGACGAGTAGATGTAGCGGGGCGGGCAGGCGAGGCGCTTTGAGCGAGAAATGATTATGCAGATCGAGTTGCAAAGGCAGGCACAGGAAGTCTATTTCTATGTCTCCGCCAACCAATTCGATGAGGCGCAATGTCTCGCGGTAGCAACCGAGCAAGAGATGTTGTCCGTTATCGAGCTGAGTGTCGTTATGCAGCACACCACGTGCACGGCCGCCCAGTTGTTTTGCGCTTTCAAAGACGGTGACCTTGATGTCGCGCGAAGCCAGTTCAGCGGCGGCCGCCATGCCAGCATAGCCACCGCCGATGATGCCCACTCGAATACTTGAAGATTGATCCATTTATGTTTGCGTAGCCTATCGCTATGTATTCCCTCCCCCTGTCAGGGGGAGGGGTAGGGTGGGGGTGAATCCTTCAATTTTTCTGAGACCATGAACAGCACTCCAGCCAGATTTTCTAGCACATCGCTATTCCAGAATCTCAACACCTGCCAACCTTGTTCCTGCATGAATGCACTTCGTTGCTCATCGTAGACTTGTTGATCTTGATGTTGTCCACCATCCAATTCGATCACCAGCTTTTTCTCAATGCATGCAAAGTCGGCAATGTATTTGCCTATGGCGAATTGGCGGCGGAATTTGTAGCCGTTCATTTGTTAGCCGCGAATTGCTTGCCACACTACGCGTTCGACATCGGTCATATTGCTTCGTAGCGTTCTAGCCTTTTGAATCGCGTCTGGTGGAGTTCGGTGTGCATTCACAGAATTCACCCCCATCCTAGCCTTCCCCCTGAGAGGGGGAAGGAATCGGTCAGTTCTGCCACCAAGTCTTGATCGCCAGCCACAGCTTGTAACCCGTGCCGAGCGAGACACGCTCTTTCAACACGTGGCAGCCGCTGCGTTCGACTTCTTCCAGCACGGCTCGATAGATGGCCGCCATGATGAGTCCGGCGCGTTGTGCTTTGCGATCCACTGCGGGCAGATGGGCGAGTGCTTGGTCATAGAAACGTTGCGCGCGTTCGATCTGGAACGCCATCAGCTTTTGGAAGTTTGGAGTCTCGCGTGAATTGAGGATATCGGCAGCGGTGACGCCGAACTGCTGCATCTCATCCATCGGTAGGTAGATGCGGTTGCGTCGCGCATCCTCGCCCACGTCACGGATGATGTTGGTGAGTTGGAAGGCGATGCCGAGGTCGTGCGCGTATTTCAATGTCTCACGATCCGTGTAGCCGAAGATCTCAGCCGATAACAGGCCAACCACCGAGGCGACGCGATAGCAATACAGTTGCAGTGATTTGAAGTCGGCATAACGCGGCTGGTCGAGGTCCATCTCCATGCCGTCGATGATCTCTAGCAGGTGTTCTTGCGGCAGATTGAATCTTGAAACGACGGGTATCAATGCTTTACAGACTGGATGGGTAGGGTGTCCGCCAAATACTGCCGCCACTTCGTTGCGCCACCAGTTGAGCGTGGTGCGCGCCACATCGGCATCCGAACATTCATCCACCACATCATCCACCTCGCGGCAGAATGCATACAACACGGTCATGGCTTGCCGTCTGTCTGGCGTGAGGAAACGGAAGCTGCTGGTGAAACTGGAGCCGCTTTGCTTGGTCTTGTCTACGCAGTACTGGTAAGAGTCCATCGGTTTCAGAGGGGGGCAGATTTGGCCAGCATGATAACCCAGTCGAATGGGCGCAATACTGGGCGCTTGTTGAATACGTCGTAGTCGGCCGCTTCGATCTTGTCGAGGATGCGCAGGCCGCCTTGGATGATCATGCGCATCTCTAGTCCGATGCGCCCAGTGAGGATGGTCCCGAGTGGTTTTCCGTATAACATCAATGCGCGAGCACGTTCGATCTGGAACTTCATCAATGCACGCCACGCGTCATCGCATCGCGCTTGGGCTATCTGTTCTTCCGTCACGCCGAAGCGAGCCATGTCGTCTTGTGGCAGATAGATGCGTGCGATGGTGATGTCTTTGGCGACGTCCTGCCAAAAGTTGATGAGTTGCAGCGAGGTGCAGATGGCATCCGAGTAGGCGATGTTGACGGGTGTGGCTTCTTCGTACAGATGCAACAGCAGCGTACCCACGGGATTGGCAGAGCGACGGCAGTAGTCGAGCAATTCGTCGTAGTTCGCGTAACGCTTTTTGATGACGTCTTGCGAGAAGGCATCCAGCAGATCATGCATGGGCTGCAAGGGAAGCGCATGTGCTTTGACCTCAACAGCCAGATGTTGGAACAAGGGCATCAACGGTGTCTCGTCCGCTGCGATATGGATCAGCTCATCACGAAAATCATCCAATTGCTGCAGTCGTTCTTCATTCGAGAGATTGCCCTCATCGGCGATGTCGTCTGCTGCGCGGGCGAAGTGGTAGATGGCGGCGACTGGCTTGCGCAGTCGCTTGGGCATCAAGATCGATGCGACGGGAAAATTTTCGTAGTGCTCTACAGACGACATGCGAAATTATTTTGCGTATGGGCCGAGGAAGCGAGTGCCATTGAAGTGAATCAAGTGAGTTGTATCGCTGGCGCACCACACCTCAGTTTCCCAAGCAACGACAGAAAGGAACTTGCGCATGATTTCGCCGCGATCTGGAAATGCGGTGACATAAACAAGCCCAGCAGTGCAGGACTTAAAGAGCGTGGATAACTCGGCATGACGTATGCCATCTACAGGGCCGCTGCTGGCGACCGCCTCGACCAGAATGAGCCAATTCTTTTCACGATAATAAATGACGACATCAGGCATCTTCCCATGGGCACCCACTTTGATATTTAGGCTATGGAGCAGCGGCTCATCGAAATATCCCCACTTAGTACCTGTGTCGCCCACATAAATGAGTTCGCCGCCTGGAACAAAATGTGGAATGAATTCCTCGATGATTTTGCGAATGAGGTCGGAGTGCTTGCCAGCGCTTAACTTGATTTTTGACTTAGTGTTGGTGACAACTGGAATGCGTTGTAATTCACGATGCTGGGCGAACTGATCGGCTAATGTTTGTCTGGATTCCAAATACGTAGCGAGAGATTTCTTCCAGCTCTTGCTGCCAAATTTTCGTAGCAGGGTGAGTGCGCTGGCTTCCACTTGATAGCAATTCTTCGCGCTGTTTACGGCACGATCAGGCTCGTCAGGGTTGAGCATTAACACTCCAGCTACGACCATTTGCTTCACACTATATTTTCGAAAGCTCTCGCGCGAGTTTTCAGCATAAGGATGCTTTAGTTTCTCACGAGAAAAATCGAGGATTGCACGAATGCCTAGCATTGGATTGCTTGCTTCGCTCCAAGACTTGGTAATAGGCAAATCCAGCAATGCAAGTAAGCTGATGGCGGTCCGCTCATTCAGTTGTTCATTAGGCATGCCTAGTTGCGTCAGTACAGACAATGCTTCTTCTATGCGAACTTGTATTTTACTCATACGATTTCAAGCTCCTCTACAAGGCGATCAATGCTGGTTTGGGTCTGGGTTAAACCTGTGGCCCGTCGGGCTAACTCACATAGCTGCTCAAGACTTGGGTAGCGCATGTTGCGCAAGTCCGTAGCGTTAACTTGGGTATGTCCTGAAAATACGCGGAAGTGCTCATCCAGTTGGGATGAGTTGAGAAAGATACTTAAGCCTTTTGCAACTTCTTCATTTAAACCATGTTTGTCGATATGGAAGACGTTCCAGTGGTTTTCAAAACCGAAATGGCTCGCATTGAGTTCATCTGCGGATAGGTGGTAAGCGACTAATCTGCGCCGTTCTTCCTTCGCGGAAAAGCGTTTCACCAGAACATAGTGACCTCGCGGCATCAGCCATTTTTCAATCTCAGGCGAGCGGCGTAGTGCGTTAGGTTTCTTGTGAGCTTTTGGCCATGAAAATTCACCCTGACTGAAGTGGTGCGGGTAAAGCAGTGGGATGGCAACGTCGCTGCTGGCATCACACCAATACGCTTTTAGTCGAAAATCAACCACTGGACCCGTGCACACTGCTAAGCCAAGCTCTTGCAAAGTGTGAGTACACAAAGTAGGTAGGTGAGTGTGAGTGAGTGAGGTTGGAATGCGAATGAATTGTTCTGCATCATTCGCTTGGACGATGTCTTGAATATCGAAAGTGGCCTGTTGATAGTCAGTGAATTGAGCATCAAGCGAAGTGGATACGGTAACCGAGCCCTGTTTCCCGCCTTTGATGAGATGAAGGATGAGGTTCTCTTGCAGCACATCATCGTCTTGAAATGCTTTGCTGCGACTTTCAAATAAATGCAGTTGTTGAATGGCGCATTGACGTAAAAGTAGTTGGCGGAAAGGGCGGTAGTAACTGCCATTGCAAAATGAGCGTGGAATGATAGCGACGACTTCTCCTCCTTCACGCATCATTAAGATAGTGAGCGCAACGAAGGCGGTGTACAGATTTACTGTCTCAATGCCGACAGACCTTAACAACTTACGATGTTTGGAATGGGAAGTTATCTTTTTGTAGGGGGGGTTGAGGATGGCGTGGGTGTAGCGATCCTCAGGGGAAAACTGTATAGCGGAGGTTGCATCTTCAATGAAGTCGGTGGCATGTAGGAGTGCGCTGATTTTCCCCGAACCTTGTGCGATGCTATCAGCCAGAGTCGTACTTAGGTAATTGCCCAGCAGAGAGTCGATTTCCCAAACATCAGCGAAAACGGTCGTACCTTCAAGTTGTGCCTTCTCGATAAACGCCGAGGTGAGAGAGCCTACTCCTGCGCCTGCATCCAGTAGCTTTGCACTCCCGTTGTACGTAAAAAGCGATGCCATGAATTCAGCAATGGATGAGGGGGTCATATATTGACCAAGTTCGGCGCGGCGCTTTGAATCCAGCAGTGCGCTGGCCTCGCGTCGAACTTGGTCAAGGTGGAGATTCATGGCTTTAGCAGATCTTCCCGATGCAGCAGGAATACGAATTGGTCACCTGCACTGACTTCCAGCCAAGTGAAGGGCAGGTCGGGGTAGGCGGCTTCGAGCGCATCGCGGTTGTGGCCGATCTCGACGATGAGGATGCCGTTCTCGGTGAGATGTTCTGCTGCATGTGCCAAGAGGGTGCGGGTGGCATCGAGTCCATCATCACCGCTGCCTAGTGCGAGTTTGGGTTCGTGCAGATATTCCTGAGGTAGTGCGGCGACTGAGGGCGCATCCACATACGGTGGATTGCTGATGATGACATCGTAGCTGCGGCCTTTGAGTTTGCTGAACAGGTCGGTCTCGATCAGTTCGACCTGTTCGGCCAAGTCGTAATCGCTTACGTTGCGGCGAGCAACATCGAGCGCATCGGGGGAGGTGTCGGCGGCATCCACCAGCGAGTTGGGGAAGGCGTGAGCTGCGAGGATGGCGAGGCAGCCGCTGCCGGTACACATGTCCAGCACGCTACTGACCATCTCGGCATCTTCCACCCAAGGTGAAAGACGTTCGCGCAACAGTTCGGCGATGAAGGAGCGCGGCACAATGACGCGCTCGTCCACATAGAAGCTGAAATCGCCAAGGAAGGCTTGATGAGTGAGGTAGGCGGCGGGAACGCGCTGCTCCACGCGCTTCTCGATGATGTTCAACACTTCCAGTAGTTCATTGTGGGTGAGTGAGGCATCAAGGAAAGGCTCCAGTCTATCCAGCGGTAGATGCAGCGTGTGCAGGATGAGGTAGGCGGCTTCGTCAAATGCATCGAGGCTGCCGTGACCAAAGGACAATTTAGCCTCATTGAAACGGCTCACAGCGAAACGCAGGCAGTCGCGCACCGTCTTGAGTTCGCTACTTGCTTTAGAAAATCGATTGATATTCATTTAATCTCCACCGCCCCCGTCGCCACCATCGCAGCTGTCATTGTCATCTCTACAGTTCGAGCCAGACGACTTGGAATCGCTTGAACTTCCCGTGCTGCTTCCATCACCACTGCTTTTATCACGTTCACGGCGGGAGCGAGATGCGATCCACACGATGAGGATGATGACCAGCAGGATGATCACCCACTTCGTCATTTTGCGAGCAGCTTGACCAGCGTCAGGTAATAGATCTCGGTCAAGGCTTCAAGGTCGTTCACTGACACACATTCATTGAGTTTATGGATGGTCGCATTCACGGGGCCGACTTCTAGAACCTGCTTGCAGATGTCGGCGATGAAGCGCCCATCCGAAGTGCCGCCGCTGGTGGAAAGTTCAGCATCCAAGCCAGTGACTTGCTTGATCGCATCCGCAACTGCATCTACGAGGTCCCCGCGCGGTGTGAGGTAGGGTTTGCCGGAAGAGTTCTCCCATTGCATGTCGTATTCCAAGCCATGTTTGTCGAGGACAGCGTGGATGCGTTGTTTCAAGCTATCCACAGTGCTGGCGGTGGAGTGGCGGAAATTGAATTGTATCTCTACGGTTCCGGGCACGACGTTGGTTGCGCCCGTGCCGCCATTGATGTTGGAGATCTGCCACGAGGTCGGTGGGAAATATTCGTTGCCTTTGTCCCATTCAGTCGCGGCTAGTTCGGCGATGGCGGGTGCTGCTTTGTGGATGGGGTTCTTCACCAGATGGGGATAGGCGATGTGACCTTGCACACCTTTGACGATGAGCGTGGCGGAGAGCGAACCGCGTCGTCCATTTTTGATCGTGTCGCCTACTTTGGATACCGCTGTGGGTTCGCCCACGATGCAATAATCCAGCATCTCCTTGCGTTCTTTTAGTGCCTCGACCACGCGCACCGTGCCATCCACCGCGATGCCTTCTTCGTCTGAAGTGAGAAGCAATGCGATGGAACCTTTGTGTTGGGGATGTTCTGCAACGAAACGCTCAGTTGCTGTGACGAACGCGGCAATAGAACCCTTCATGTCTGCGGTGCCTCGTCCGTACAACATGCCATCGCGCACTGTTGGGGTGAATGGATCGCTATCCCATTTATTCATGGGGCCGGTGGGTACGACATCGGTATGTCCCGCAAAGCAAACGATAGGTGAGGCATCGCCACGGCGCGCCCACAGATTGTCGACTTCGCTGTGACGCATCTTCTCCAGATTGAAATCGAGAGGTGCTAATCGGGCGCCGATGATGTCTAGGCAGCCGTCGTCCATGGGAGTGAGAGATTTGCGTGAGACGAGCTGCTTAGTCAGTTCTAGTGTTTTGCTCATAGAGAAATCGTTTTTAGAATTTTAGATTTTCGTATTCAGTTGGGGTGAAGCCAGTCGCTAACACTTTCCCATCGCGAACTAGCACGGGACGCTTGATGACATTGGGATGCTGCAACATCAGGGATAAAGCAGAGGCATCATCTTTGATAGAAGCCTTGACCTCATCGGGAAGTTTCCCCCAAGTCGGCCCCGTCTTCTTTAGCAATCTTTGCCAGCCGACTTGTTTCAGCCAACCCGCAAGCAGTGCTTCGGTGAGGCCATGCTTCTTGAAGTCGTGGAACTCATACTCGACACCATGTTCAGTGAGCCATGTGCGCGATCTTTTGACGGTATCGCAATTGGGGATGCCGTACAAATTCATCAGGAACCCGAACTTGGCATTTCGATGTTCAGCTTGATTCCACCGAAATCAGGAGCTGCTGAATTTGATGGATTCGCGGTTTGACTGGCGTTCGGGTCATAGGCTTTTACTTTGCTCGTCTGGGAATAATCAATGAGCGAAGACAGGTTGCT
>JBGSWB010000158.1:0-6448 GCA_041752675.1 Sideroxydans sp.
TACCTACGATCTGTGCGAACAACAATTCATTCTTTACGATGATCTTATCGGCGGGCATGGGGATCATGCGCACGATGGCGGAATCGACCTTGGGTGCGGGGCGGAAGGACTCTGGCGGCACGTCCAGCAGCTTCTCCATGTAGAAACGATATTGCAGCATCACCGACAGGCGACCGTAGGCGGGGGTAGAAGGATCGGCCACCATACGTTCCACCACTTCGTTCTGCAACATGAAATGCATGTCGGTGATGCGAGTTGCGTACTCGGCGAAGTGGAACAGCAGCGGCGAAGAGATGTTGTAGGGCAGGTTGCCCACAATACGCAGCGGCGTGCCTAAAGTGGCAAAGTCGAATTGCAGCGCGTCGCCTTCATGGATGATGATCTTGTCCTGCGGATAGTCAGTCTTCAAACGCGCGATGATGTCGCGATCGATCTCCACCACGTGTAGCTTGTTCAGTTGTTTCAACAGCGGACGCGTCAGCGCACCGAGGCCGGGGCCGATCTCCACCATATTGTCATTCGCTTCAGGGCGGATGCAACGCACGATGTCGGCGATGATGTTTTGATCGACCAAGAAATTCTGGCCAAAATGTTTTTTGGCTTTGTGATTCATCTGAGTATTCCCAAAAAACATTTCAGAGAAGGCTCATGCGCGTAGCGCGTGATGCCGGAACTAAACATTTTTTTAGCTTTATGCCCGCTCATTTTTTGCCATTTCTATTGCGACTTTGATCGCCTCCAACAAGCTGCCGACATTGGCTTTGCCCGTACCCGCTAATTCGAGTGCAGTGCCATGATCGACGGAGGTGCGGATGATGGGGAGGCCGAGGGTGATGTTCACGCCTTCACCGAAGCTGGCGTGTTTAAGTACGGGTAAACCTTGGTCGTGATACATCGCGAGCACGGCATCGCATTCGCGCAAACGGTGGGCGGCGAACAGGGTGTCGGCAGGTAACGGTTGACTCACATTGAAGCCCTCGGCGCGCAATCTATCCAGCACGGGGATCATCACGTCGATCTCTTCGCGGCCAAGGTGGCCGCCTTCGCCGGCATGAGGATTGAGTCCGGCGACCAAGATGCGAGGATGGGCGACACCGAAGCGGCGTTGCAGATCGCGATTCAGTATGCGCAGGATATCTTCCAGCAGCGGTTGTGTGATGGCGTCGGCTACCTCGCGCAAGGGCAGATGGGTCGTAGCAAGCGCTACACGCATGCCGCCACCTGCCAACATCATCACTACGAGCGGTGTGTCGGTCTGCTCGGCCAGATATTCGGTATGGCCTGTGAACGGGATGCCAGCATCGTTGATGATGCCTTTGTGTACGGGAGCGGTGACCATGCCAGCGAATTCACCAGACACACAACCTTGTAGCGCGCGATCCAGCGTCTTTAGGACATACGAGGCGTTTTGCGGATCTAACTTGCCAGCGATGATGGGCTGCGCCGCAGGAACATGCAGCACGCTCAATTTGCCTGCTACATGGGGGACGGTTGGGCTGTAGTCGTGTAACGCAACATCGATGCCCAGTTGTGCGGCGCGCTGTTGCAACACCTGCTTATCAGCGATGACGACCAGCGGGTGTGCAAGTCCCACTAGTTGTAAACATAGATCGGGGCCGATACCAGAAGGCTCGCCTGCGGTGATGGCGAGAGGTGTGCTCACTTTACTCGCGGTATTCGACGGAAGCGCGGTCACGCAACTGACGCAACCAGTCTTGATAGGCATCATCCGATTTGTACGAGCGGATGGCATTGCGAGCTTGTTGTTTCTTCTGGTCCACGCTCACATCGGTGTTGCGGCGCTCCAACACTTGGATGAGATGCCAGCCGAAGCCAGATTGCACCAAGCCGCTCACTTGATTCACCTTCAGAGAGTCCATGGCCTTCTCGAATTCAGGAACTGTCTCGCCGGGGGATATCCAATTCAGGTCTCCGCCCTGTGGTGCGCTGCCATCCTCAGAGTGTAGGCGTGCTTGCTCTGCGAAATTAGCACCTTTGTCGATACGAGTTTTGATCTCTTGCAGGCGCGCCCTCGCTTCATTTTCTGATACCAATTCGCTGGTCTTGATGAGGATGTGACGCGCGTGGGTCTGAGTGATGAACACCGGGGTGTCGGAGGTCTTGCGCTCCATTAATTTGATGAGGTGGAAGCCGGTCGGGCTGCGCAGCAATGGGCTGACTTCGCCGGGTTTCATTTTCGACAAAGGATCGGAGAACAGACTGGGCAGGCGATCTGCGGGACGCCATCCGAGCAAGCCGCCTTGCAATGCGTCCTTCGCATCGGAATAGCCCGCTGCGATCTGGGCGAAAGGTGCACCCCCCTTCAACTTGGCTTGCGCTTCTTCGGCGCGACGTTTGTAGTTCTGGATGCTTTCCGCACTTGCCTGTTCTGGCACCACGATCAGGATGTGAGCGAGTTGCAGTTCTTCGCCCTTGTTGCCTTGGTTGGCTTGCGTTGCCAAATAATCCTCGATGTCGCTCTCGCTGATGACCAATTTGCTATCGACCTCGCGCTCGCGCAGGCGCACAGAGACGATCTCACCACGAATCTCTTCACGGAACTTGCTGAAATCGATGCCGTCTTTTTCCAGTTTTGCGCGGAACGCTGCGACGGATTCAAAATTGTTCTGCTGTGCGACGCGAGTCAGTGCCTTCTCCAATTGCACGTCATCCACGCGCAAGCCATTCTCTTTGGCGAACTGACCTTGCAACATCTCGGTGATCATGCGTTCCAGCACTTGCTTCTCCAAGATATTGTTGTCGGGCAGTAGCGTTCCTTGCTTCTGGAGTTGTTTGATGGCGGCGTTCAGGCGAGTCGTTAGTTCTTGCTGGGTGATGACATCGTCATTCACGACTGCGCGGATGCGGTCGAGAGTGATGGGCTCTGCTGCACTGACAGAGGTGGATAGGCAACACAGCAAAAGGAGGGCGACGGTTTTGATTTGCATATTCTTCTCGGGTTATTGCAGGCCTTTAACGGGCGTTGCGACGGGCAGGTCGTTCAGCTTTGTGTAGCCCATAACGCTGGTGCGCAAAGCTGCAAGTGGATCGGAACCGATGCGAACGAAGTCGTTCAGCTCCAGTTGGATAAATATCCCAGTGGTACTTTCTTTCGTCGCGGTCGCAAAGCTTTGCGCGATCAATCGGAGTGCCCAACAGTCCTGATTATACTCAAGCCCGCCTAAAGCCTCCACGATACGGTCATCTTGGAGTGAATAGTTGAGGCGTCCCACTGCATGCCAGCGCCCAGTGATTGGCCATTGTGTCGACACATCCATCTGGCGCAACACGTTGCGCGTGTAGCGGTAGCCGAGGTTGAGTAGCTTGCCTGCTTCTGGGTTGTAGCGGGCTGCAGCGTTATAGGACTCCACATGCCCAAGGTTCGGGTTGTATTGGAACAGGCTATCGAAGTACCAAGAGTGGGTGAGTTTGCCGCCCACCGTGGTCAAGATGTCGGAGCGGTTGTTGCTGTCTGAGGGGGTGATCAGGTTGACTTGAGGGGATTTGAAGCTGAAGCGCTCTGCCACGGCCACACGGATACGTTCTGTGCCATCGTCGTCATCGATGGCGCGCGAGGTCAGGGCCAAGGTCAGCATGTCCGCATCACCGACCCTGTCGTTACCCAAGAATCGGTTCTCGGTGAACATCTGGCCGAAACTAAAAGGTGCTTGTGCGGTATCGAAGTTGGGCAATTTACTTTGGTCTTCATAGGGAATGCGCACGTAATATAAGCGCGGCTCCAAGGTCTGCATGTAGCCATTACCTAGGAAGGAATCGTTGCGCTCGAATATCAAGCCACCATCGAGACTCATGATGGGTAGGGTGCGAGTGATATTCGTTTCGTAGCCGCTACTATTGGCATGGAGGATGTAACGAGTGCTATGTATCCCCACCTTGGGAGTCAGGAAGTAACCTGGTGCATTCAGCAATGGATAGCTGATAGAAGGGTAGATCATCGTCCTTTGTCCATTGACCAAGGTCGGATGGAGAAAATCGACATATTCACTGGTGACAGAAAGGTTGCTGCCGAACGCAGTGCGTTGTGCAGTGACGCCGACTTGAGGCTGTCTCCAATAGGGTTCGATGATGGACGCCAGCGGGTCTTGCAAGGTCTGATAATGCTGTAAGCGAGCTACGGCATTCCACCAACCCCCTGAATAGTTCAATACGCCTTCTTGCAACAGGTTGGTTTGCGACGTGGCATTCAGATTGTCTGCCAAATCGCGATAGTAGTTGTTGTCTGACACGCGATTCAGGTTCAGATAGCCACTGAATCCACCTCCCAGTTGCTGAAAATGTTTCATAGAGAAGCGAGAGCGGTCGGTTTGGCTGATCATATCTGACTGCAATACATCAGCGTGCACCTCACCAACAGCGTTAGGTTGCAGGTAGCGGAACTCGTTGTTGAATTGTGTGCCTCGCTTCCTCATATAGCGCGGAGAGATAGTTGCGTCAAAGTTTTCTGACACATTCAAATACAGTGGAATCGTGATTTCCCGTCCGCCCGTGGTGGTGCTACCAAAGGTGGGGCCGAGCAATCCAGTGCGCCTTTTGTCGCTGAGTGGGAAGTTCATCCACGGTGTGTACAGGATTGGCAGTCCCATGAATTCAACGCGCGCGTTGTAGGCGGTGCCCACTTGTGAGGTGCGGTCGATATCTAAACGTGACATCTTGAGTAGCCAATCGTCGTTATCGATGGGGCAGGTGGTGTATGTCGCTCTTTCGAACTTATATTCTTTGCGACTGACGATATGAGCGACCTCTGCTGAGCCGTGTCCACCAGTCTCGGTAAAAGTGAACTGTGGTTGTTGCATGCTGCCCATGTTGGTATCCATGTTCATCTGGAGTTTGGGGCCGACCACGGTAGTGTCATTTTGCTCGATCCTCACGTTGCCTTCGGCGAGGAGGTCCTTGCTGACTTCGTCGTAGGTCAGCAGGTCGGAAAAAACCATCTGTCCATCTTGGCGTAGCTCAGCATTACCACGGGCTACTAACTTCTCACCATGTTTGGATTCGATCTGGTCGGCGATGAAAAAGGCGGTCGTCTTTTCTTCGGAAGCAGGGAGTCTGTTGAAAGTGCGATCGATCTTGAGCGGAATGGACGCGTCCTCGCCATGCGCCCACGCGGGCGTAAGGATCAATATCAATGGGAGCGCAAAATGCGAAAGACGAAGCATGGGCAGGGCAAATAATTTAAGGTGCTAAAATCTCACAAATCCCATATTAAGGCAATCAAATGCAACGTCAGAAACAGCTTACCGATTGGCTTTCCAGCTTGTACCCGAACCAAACCTTCACCATCGCTCCGGCATCGGCAGATGCCAGTTTCCGCCGCTACTTCCGCGCCACCTTCGCCGATGGCAGTACCCAAGTCGTGATGGATGCACCGCCTCAACATGAGGATTGCAAGCCGTTTTTGCACATCGGAAAGCTGTTTGAAGAAGCAGGAGCGCATGTGCCGCATGTGTATGCACAAGATTTGGCACAAGGTTTCTTGCTACTGTCAGACCTAGGTAATACCACCTATCTGCAAGCGTTGGATGCAGGGAGCGCACGCGGACTTTACGATCAGGCGATCGATGCGCTCATCAAGATCCAGCTTGCCTCCAAGCCGAATGAGCTACCACCTTATGACGAAGCATTATTGCGTCGCGAGCTCAATCTGTTCCCCGAGTGGTACATCGCCAAGCATCTGGGCGTGACGCTCACTGCGAAGCAACAGGCTAAGCTAGAAGAGGTATTCGCTCGCATCATCAAGAACAATCTGTCTCAGCCCTGTGTGTATGTGCACCGTGATTTCCATTCGCGCAATTTGATGGTTGTCGAAGGCCCCCACCTCAATCCTCCCCCGATGCCCTCTCCTCAATCCTCTCCCGCAAGCGGGCGAGGAGACGAACGTGAAAGGCAATCTTCAATTCTTGCGGGAGAGGAGGCAAACGTGAGAGGCAATTTCCAATCCTCGCCAGGTGTTCTCGATTTCCAAGACGCTGTCTATGGTCCCATCACCTATGACCTCGCATCCTTGTTCAAAGACGCTTACATCAAATGGGAAGAAGCGGAGATCATTGATTGGCTCATCCGTTATTGGGAGAAGGCGCGCAAGGCTGGCTTGCCCGTGCGTGAGGATTTTGCCGATTTTTATTGGGATTACGAGATGATGGGGGCGCAACGCCATATCAAGGTCCTGGGCATCTTCGCTCGCTTGTATCACCGTGATGGCAAGGATGGCTATCTGAAAGACATGCCGCTGGTGATGGAGTATCTGCACAAAGCATGCGAGCGTTACATCGACCTCAAGCCTCTGCTCAACATGCTGCTTGAGTTGAATATGCAAGCGGAGAAGAAATAAGCGATGATGCTGCGCATTTCCCTCACCTCAATCCTCTCCCGCAAGCGGGCGAGGAAGCAATCGTGAAAGGCCATTTTTCATGCTTGCGATGATCCTAGC
>JBGSWB010000159.1:0-4286 GCA_041752675.1 Sideroxydans sp.
CCTCCCCCTGCATGGGGGAGGGAATGATGGATTTGATGATCCATCTAGGTTCAAGTGAGTGCGATCTTGATGACAGCCAGACACAGCAAGGTGTAACCCGCTGCGAGCAGGTCGTCGAACATGACGCCTAAGCCGCCATGCCAGTGGGAATCGAAATGGCGGATGGGTTGCGGTTTGACGATGTCGAAGAAACGGAACAGCGAGAAGGCGAGTAGTTGCCACAAGAATCCTTCTGGCGTGAAGAACAGCACCAGCATGAAGGCAACGATCTCATCCCACACGATGCCGCCGTAATCACCTACGCCCAGTTCTTTGCCCGTCTTGTCGCATACCCACACGCCGATAGCGAACGCCCAGATGAGGACGAAGAGAAACATGGCATCACTCAAACGCGGCGCCAAGAACCAATACATGGGGAAGGCGACCAGCGTGCCCGCTGTGCCCGGCCCCTTCTTCACCAGACCTGCGCCAAAACCGAACGAGAGTAGGTGCGCAGGATGGCTGAACAAGAACTTCCAGTTCGGCTGGATCTTTAATTCGTCATGCAAAGTGGTCATAGCCGCCTTTCTCTATCGTCATCGCTTTGCCTTCGCCATCACGCACCACACACCCAAGCTCTGCTTTGATGTGGCCGATGCGAGTGAGCGGGAATTTGAGCTGTTCAGCGAGCGCCATCAACACATCACGCTGACTTTTTGGGGCGGTGAAACAAAGTTCGTAATCATCACCACCGGCCAGTGCGCATTGTTGCGCGACATCTTTCTCTACCCCGTCATCCACGATGGGGAGCGCTTCGACCTCTAACTCTGCGCCGACATTCGAGCGTTCCAAGATGTGACCTAGGTCGGCGAGCAAGCCATCCGAGATGTCGATGGCACTGTTGGCGATGCCGCGCAGCGCCAACCCCAAAGACACGCGCGGTTGCGGTTGATGTAATGCCTTGAGGCATTCATCGCGCACCTCGCCATAGAACTTGAACTTGCCTTGCAGGTTCGCCAAGCCGAGTGCGGCTTGACCTAACTTGCCCGATACCCAGATGTCGTCGCCCACCTTGGCACCATCGCGGCGCAAGGCTTTGCCACGCGGCACTTCGCCCATGATGGTGACGCACAGATTGAGCGGTCCGCGTGTGGTGTCGCCACCGATGAGTTCGACACCGTTGTCGTCTGCCAAAGTGAAGAAACCTGCGCTAAATTTTTCTAGCCATGCCTCATCAATGTTTGGAAGCGAGAGTGACAGCGTCACCCAGCGTGGCACAGCACCCATCGCCGCCAGATCGGATAGGTTCACCGCGAGCGTCTTATGACCTAATTGGAAGGGATCTGCATCAGGAAAGAAATGCGTGCCGCTCACCAGCATGTCGGTGGAGATGGCGAGTTCTTTGCCGTCTGCCACACGCAGCAATGCAGCGTCATCCCCCACTCCAAGCTCTGCGCTCGGAGTGGAACGGGTGAAAAATTTATGGATAAGATCGAATTCCGACATGCGTCAAAACCGAATCGGTCGCTTACTTGGCTTTGACTTCGACTGCGCGGACTTGCGCCGCCAGTTTGTCGAGTACGCCGTTGACGAACTTGTGACCGTCGCTACCACCGAAGGTCTTTGCGAGTTCGACCGCTTCGTTTATGACGACGCGATAAGGCACTTCAGGTTGATGGATCAATTCATACGCGCCCAACAACAGCACGGAGAATTCCACCGGGCTCAACTCCTTGACCGGACGATCTAGGTGCGGTGTGAGTTGCTCAGCCAGATTTTCGTTCTGCTCGATCACACCGCGCAACAATTGGCAGAATAGCTCCAAGTCGTAACGCCCGATGCTCTTTTCCGCCAGCGTCGCTTTTTCGATCAACGATGCAGGTTTTTCAGACAAGCGCCATTCATACACGCCTTGCATCGCCAGTTCGCGTGCGCGGTGGCGCAGACTCTTAGCGGGAGTCACTGTCTTGTTCTCGCTCATGCGATGTCCTTAAGCAAGTTCACCATCTCGATGGCGACCAACGCTGCTTCCGCACCTTTGATATTCATGCGCACTTCGGCTTGTTCATCGGTATCGGTGGTGAGGATCGCATTGGCGATCGGTACACCGCTGTGCAGCTGCACCTCGCCCACACCACGTGCGGACTCGTTGCACACGATCTCGAAGTGGAAGGTATCGCCACGGATGACCGCACCCAGCGCGATGAGCGCGTCGAATTTTCCCGACTGCGCCATCGTCTGCAACACCAGTGGTATCTCCAGCGCACCTGGCACGGTCGCCAGTGTGATGTCGTCCTCGCTCACGCCACTCTTCACGAGTTGCATGCAGCAAGATGCCAGCAGTCCTTCACAAACGGTCGGGTTGAAACGGCTCTGCACGACGCCGATGCGCATGCCTTTGCCGTTCAGGTTCTTTTCGATTTCTCTCATTTTTATTCCCTAAATAATAAATTTCGCGTAGCGATTCGTTTGCCCCCTCCCCCTCTGGGGGAGGGTTGAGGTGGGGGAACGCGCTTGCCTACTATTCCATTACCCTTTACTTGACTGTCGCGTTAGCAGAACAGTAACTGACGACTTCCAATCCGAAGCCGGCCATGCTTGGCATCTTGCGTGGTGTGGCAATGAGGCACATCTTGCCCACACCGACATCGCGCAATATCTGCGCGCCGATACCATAGCTCTTGGGATCCCACTTTGCGGTGTGATGCTCGGCAGGCGTATCCAATGCGCGTTCGAGCAAGGCCTGCGGCGTCTCATCTTGATGCATCAACACCAACACACCGCAGGAGGCAGCGCTGATCTTATTCAGCGCGTCATGCACGCTGGTACTCCTCTCGAAGCTAGCCTGCTCCATGAAATCCATCACGGACAATGGCTCATGCACCCGCACCAATGTTTCAAATTCCGGTTTGATATCACCCTTGACCAACGCCAGGTGCGTACGCTGCGTACTCTTATCAGAATAGGCGAACAACTCGAACTCACCATAGGCGGTCTGAATCGTACGCTTGCCCACGCGCTCTACCAACGTCTCGTTATGGATACGGTATTCGATCAGGTCGGCGATGGTGCCGATCTTCAAGCCGTGTTGTTTAGCGAAGGGGATGAGGTCGGGCAGGCGCGCCATCTCACCGTCTTCCTTCAATATCTCGCAGATGACTGCCGCAGGTGTCACCCCAGCCAGTTGTGACAGATCACATCCCGCCTCAGTGTGACCTGCGCGCACCAACACCCCCCCATCACGCGCCATGAGCGGGAAGATGTGGCCGGGTTGCACGATGTCGCTAGGCTTCGCATGTTTGTTCGCAGCAGCCAGTACGGTGCGCGCACGGTCAGCCGCCGAGATCCCGGTGGTGACACCTGTCGCCGCTTCGATACTCAAGGTGAAGTTGGTCGCCAAAGGCAAACCGTTATCGCGCACCATCAATGGCAGATCGAGTTGCTTGCAGTGGCCTTGCGTCAGGGTGAGGCAGATCAACCCGCGCGCATGTTTGGCCATGAAGTTGATCATGTCGGGCGTGGCGAATTCGGCTGCGAACACGAGGTCACCTTCGTTCTCGCGGTCTTCCTCATCCACCAGCACGACCATGCGGCCGGCGCGTATCTCTTCGATGATCTCGGTGATCGGTGCTACGTCTGTCATTTCGATTGTTCTTTCTCTGCTTGCAGCATACGTTCCACGTAACGTGCGATGAGGTCTATCTCTAGATTCACGCGCGCGCCTGTTTTCAATTCATTCAATGTCGTCACTTCCAAAGTGTGCGGAATGAGATTCACTTCGAACTCATGACCCGCGACACGATTCACAGTCAGGCTCACCCCATTGATGGTGATCGAGCCTTTGGTGGCGATGTATTTGGAAAGGCCTTCCGGTGCGCGCACCACCAAACGCCAGCTCTCTCCGATGTCGTTGAATGCGACCACTTCGCCCACACCATCCACATGTCCACTCACCAGGTGCCCACCCAGTCGATCGGAAAGGCGCATCGCCTTCTCCAGATTGACGTGCTTACCGTTCTCTTCCAGACCGGTGGTGCAATTCAGTGTCTCGCGCGACACATCGACGACAAAGTCATTGCCGTCGATCTGCACCACCGTCAGGCATACGCCGTTCACTGCGATGCTATCTCCAAGCTGTACGTCATCCATACCCAGCACTTCGGTCGCCACGGTCAGGCGCAATCCGCCCTCTCTGTCTTGCACCGATTTGATGAGGCCTGCGTCCGCAATGATTCCACTAAACATGTTTCACCCTCGCTGTGATTCGAATGTCGTTACCGACATGGCGTACATCCTGCCAAGCCAAC